>NZ_JBHMDO010000023.1:0-88403 GCF_042431225.1 Paenibacillus aurantiacus
GTTTGACTTGAGCAGGGCACGCTTTTGTCCTGTCGGACAAAGCTTCAGTGGGTCTTGAAGGCCATCCTAAGACATTATGGCTTCACCGGTCGTTTTTTCCTTAACCTAACAGCATTGCCCTCCGCCGAGGGGAACCAGAGGACTTTGCCCTCTGGACTCCCCTTTTCGTGCTTGCACGTTTGTTCGTGGTCGGCGGGTAGGCTCGATCGAGGCACGCTTTTGTCCTGTCGGACAAAGCTTCAATGGGGGGTTAACGGACGTTTCCCCTTAATCTAACAGCATTACCTTCGGTCTAGCCATCGCCAGGAGCGGCCCGGTAATCGGACGGCGAGAGCCCGTAATAATTGCGGAACGCTTTGCTGAAATAGTTCTTGTCCTTGTACCCCAGCATGTCGGCAATCTCCTGAATCTTCAAGCCGGGATCGCCCAGCAGCTCCTTCGCCTTGTCCATCCGTACCTTCTGCATATATTCATGTATGCCGACCCCGTACTGCTGCTTGAACAGCTTCATGAGGTATTCGCGGCTCAGGTAATACTTCTCCGTGAACATGGAAATCTTGATATCTTCGAAGTAATAACGATCGATATAGTCCCGCACGTCCGTAATCTGAAAAGGCCGGCTGCCGGCCGCGCTCTCCAAGATGCGCTCCCCGTACTGCTGAAGCATCGCGGCCATCGCCGCCTCGAATTGCGCGAAGTCCGCGAAGTCCGGTCCTCCGCCCCGTTCGGTCTGGCCGCCGGTTCCCGCGCCGGGCAGCAGCTCCGTCCCCGCGCCCAGCTCGGCGGCCAGATCGCCAAGCAGCACCTGGAACTCGCGAAGCCGCACATCCGCTTCGGCCAAGCTGAACGAGCCCGATTGTCTTAGCTGCCCGAGATAATCGGCCAGCACGCTGCGTGCCTGCAGCAGGTTGCCCGCCTCCAGGGCGCTCCGGAATTGGCCCATCCTGCCCGCAAGTCCCAGCGTCGTGCCTCGGGATTCTCTGCCTGCAGATATGCCGCCAGCCTCCGCAGCGGTGCCGGGCTTCAGCAGATTGATCCGCTTCAGCGCGGACTTCGCCTCCTCGTAGGAACCCGCTAGCTCCAGTACGTCCGGACAAGGCGTGCCAAGCCCGAACGCGACCTGCATCCCGAATAGATCGGCCAGCGTGGCGACGGCTTGCTTCACCAGAATGCCCGCCGTGAAAGCCAGCTCGTCCGCATAGCCGCCGTCCGCGGAATAGACGACGATGATCTCGCGGGCGAGCTTCGGATCGGCGAAGCTGAACGCCTGCAGCCGCTTGCCGCCCACGTCGCTCAGTACATTGGCGACGGCGAACTGCAGCAGCGCGTTCTCTTGGTTGAATCGTCTGGCGCAGATATCGTCGAAATTCATCACCCGAAGCACCGCGGCCATTTGGCGTCCATTCGTCTTGTCCGCGCCGATGAGCGGCAGGAACGCCTCGTTCGACTGCCGATTGAAGCTGCGCTCGAAGATCGAGAGATACAGCTTCTCCTTCAGCTTGGGCAGCGACATATTGAGCGTAATGTTGCGGTTAATCAGCTCGCTCTGGCGCTCGCGCCTTGCTTCGAGTACCTGAACCGCCTTGCGCAGCGCCTGATTGAGATCCGCGCGATTGACCGGCTTCAGCAAATAATCGGCGACCTTCGAGCGAATGGCCTGCCGCGTAAACTCGAAATCGTCGTAGCCGCTGATGACGATCGTCAGCAGATCCGGATGATCCCGCTCCGCCTGCCGCAGAAACTCGACTCCGTTCATTTCCGGCATCTTCATATCCACCATGACCACGTCCGGCTTGCGCGCCGCAATCATGTCCAGCGCGCTTCGGCCGTCCGCTGCCTCTACAATTTGCAAGACGCCCAAGCCCTCCCAGTCCCCGAGAATCCGGATCGCTTCGCGCACATGCTCTTCGTCGTCTATGATCAAGACCGTGTACATCTCGTTATCCTCCTCCTCGCGGCAGCGTCATCGTCATGCGAGCGCCGCTCTCGCCTGCTTCGATCGCAAGTTTCGCCGCCTCGCCATACAGCAGCTTCAAGCGCATATGCAAATTGTGCAGGCCGATGCTCTCGCTCTCCCGCTCGTCCCAATCGGCGGCCAGCAGCCGCTGAACCTCCTCCAGCCGCTCTGGCGTAATGCCGGGTCCGTCGTCTTCCACGACAATGACGGCGTGATCGTCCGCAAGCTCCGCGCGGATGACGACGGAGACGGGACGAGATACCCGTTCGACGCCGTGCTTGATCGCGTTCTCCACGAGCGTCTGCAGCGACAGCTTCGGCATCCGCAATTCCGTTAGTCGCGAATCCCATTCCGTCGCGATGAGCAGCCGGCTGCCGAATCGCGCTTTCTGCAGCGAGAGATACCGTTCCATATGCCGCAGCTCCTCTTGGGCGAGCACGATATCTTTGCCGCTGATGCAATACCGAAGCGTCATCGCGAGCGCGTCGACCATATCCGCCACCTCGTCCGTCCCCTGCTTCAGCGCCTTGGTCGAGATCGCCTGCAGCGCATTATAGAGAAAATGAGGATTGATCTCCGCTTCGAGCGCCTTGAGCATCGCGTTCTTCTCCACCAGCTTCATCCGGAACCGTTCGTTGATCAGCTCGTTCGTCCGTACGACCATCTGATTGAAACGCCGGGTCAGGAACGCGATCTCGTCCCGGCCCTTCACCTGCGCGGCCGCGTCGAACGTGCCCTCGCTGAATTTGCGCATCTGCACGGACAGTTTCTTCAGCGGCAGCGTAATGGCATTCGCGGTCAACGCGACGAGAATGACGGCAATGACGAGGAAAATAAGTCCGATCATATAGCTGACGTTGCGTGTAGCGTTCGCCGCCGCATAGATTTCGCGGTAAGGAATCGGCTTGACCAGCGACCACCCCTCCACTTGCCCTGCATGGTGAACGACCATATATGCGTCGCCCGTCCCGTCCCAATCGTACTGGCCATTGCCATTGCCGCTGCCGAGCAGCCGGATCGTCAGCCCTTCCTCGCGAGCCTGCCGATAGAACGAGACGTCGTCGACGTAGAAAGGCGTTCGCGCAGGATCGAGCAGCATTATATGCTCGCCCTCGCTAAGCGGCACGTCCCGCATCGTCTCCTCGATCGCCTTGTCGTTGAAGTAGAACGACAGCACCGCCTGCGGCTCGCGGCTGGCGATCGAGCGCAGCACTTTGTGGAACGCCATGAACACCTTAGCTGGATTCACGTCATAACCGGTCGTCTCGCCGGGCAGCACGAACGATTGATACGCGCGATTCTGCTTGCTCGCCATCATTTGCTTGTACCAGTGCTGCCCCGTAATCGACGCATCCGTTCCAGTCCCGCTCGATATCGTATAGGTCTCCCGGTAGATCGTATAGTATTTGCCTTCCTCTACGAGATAGAGATAGATCGCCTCCAGATCGTTCCGGGAGAAGAACAGATCGCGAAGATAGTTCTCCAAATATTGGCGCGACGCATAGTCCTCCGCTTCGTTCTTGATCGCGTGCACAATCTCGTCATAGCGTAGCTGCGGCTGAGACAGCGCTTCCATTCCGGCGAGATATCCTTCGATGTTTTTGTTGACGAGCGCCAAATTGTTCGTCGTGCTGGCGATGCTGCTTGCGACCGACTCCCGCTGGCTCATCTGGTAGGAAATTACAGTCAACGACCCGACGACAAGAATAATGATGCTCGTAAACAGCAGAATCAGCTTGTTGACGAGTCGACGTGTCGCGCGGTCGACAACAGCTGTCATGGCTCTTTTGATGCGGTCGATCACTCGTTTCGCCCCTTTTCGTTCCCCGGTCTGCACAGTTCACCTTTTTACCCTTAACAGTCCCCTTTCCTCCATTCTGCGTGCCCGGCCCCCTAATTTATAATCCATTATAGCGAAAACCATCCCGAAGCAAAGACAAAAAAAAGAGGTGCTCTATGCGCAATCTAAGTAGAAAATGGGGCGACAAGCTCGAATTCGGCATCTTTACGCTGCCCGTGCTTATATGCGTGGCGATCGCGTTCTACATCCCGTTCGCCATGACGGTACGTTACTCGCTCACCAAGTGGAACGGGATTTCCAAGCACCCGAAATTCGTCGGCCTGGACAATTTCAAGCAAATTTTTCTGCACGACGCGAACTTCGCCCACGCGGCCTGGTTCACCGTCAAATACGCGGTGCTGTACATCGTGCTCGTCAACGTGCTGGCGATTCTGCTCGCGCTCGTGCTCGATATGAAGCTGAAATCGTCGACATGGCTGCGGATGGCGTTCTTCACGCCGTATATTCTGAGCCTCGTCATCGTCGGCTTCATCTGGAAATTCATCTTTATGCAGGGCTTCGAGTCGCTCGGCGCCAGCACCGGATGGGGCATTTTCGACCTCAGCTGGCTGGGGGAGCCGGGACTTGCCTTCGTCTCCATCCTCGGCGTATCCATCTGGCAGTCGATCGGCTTCTATATGGTCATCTACATCGCGGGTCTCCAATCCGTGCCCGACGACTTGAAGGAAGCGGCGGTCATGGACGGCGCAGGCCCGATCCGGCGGTTCTTCAGCATCACGCTGCCGCTGCTCGCCCCGTCGATCACGATCTCGGTGTTCATGGCCTTGACGAACTCGATCAAGATCTTCGACGTCATCCTGTCGCTGACCGGCGGCGGACCGGGCGGCACGACGTACAGCGTCGCCTACGACATCTACCGCGACACGTTCCAGAACAATCTGTACGGCTACGGCACGGCCAAAGCACTCATCCTGTTCGTGGCGGTGCTGCTCATTACGATCGTCCAATTAACCATCTTCAAACGCAGGGAGGTTGAAGCCTAATGAAGCCCAATAGAACCGGACGTCTCCTGCTCGAGGTCTTCATGGTCCTCCTGTCGCTCGTCTTTATTTATCCGCTCTTGCTGACGATCATCAATGCGTTCAAAAGCTTCCAGGAGGTCATGACCGACGTCATTGCCCTGCCTAAGAAGCTGTCGTTCGCGAACTATGCGTACGTGTGGGATTTCATCGATTATCCGCGGCTGTTCCTGAACAATACGATCATTACCGTGCTCGGTCTGGCCGGCATCGTCCTCGTCTCGTCGATCGCGGCCTACAAGCTCGGCCGTACGAAGACGCGGATCAGCGCCCTGATCTACATGCTCTGCATCATGCCGATGCTCATTCCGTTCCAGTCGATCATGCTCACCGTGCTGCAGCTGGCCAAGGATCTACATCTGTCGGAGAGCACTTGGGGGCTCGGCCTGCTGTATTGGGGCTTCGGCGCGCCGCTGGCGGTATTCATCTACCATGGCTTCGTCAAAGGCATTCCGCTGGAGATCGACGAGAGCGCCAAGATTGACGGCGCTTCCGGCTTCCGCCTATTCTTCAGCGTCATCTTCCCGCTGCTCAAGTCGGTGACGACGACGATCATCATCATCGATGTCATGTGGATCTGGAACGACTTCCTGCTGCCGCTGCTCATGGTCAACGGCTCCCCGTCCACGAAGACGCTGACGCTGGCCGCCTACACGTTCGTCGGGCAGTACACGTCGGATTGGCAGTATGCGATGACGGCCATGGTCATGGCGGTGCTCCCGTCCATCGTCGTGTTCATGCTGCTGCAGAAGTATATTGTCAAAGGCGTTGTGGCCGGGGCGGTGAAAGGGTAACAACCGCCCAAAGCACAAAAAGGGATCCCGAAAGTCATCCAGGATGACAGCGGGATCTCATTTTTTTCTTAAAAATATGCGGTAACCGTATCCACTCTAATAGTTTATGACAAGAGTTGTCACGATTAGCGAATACAATAGACCTCGAGCCCGGCATTGTCGTCCGAGCACAACGAATCGAGAAGGAGCTGTTGAATCATGACGTTTCAAGTTACGCCTTTTATCACGCTGAACGGAAATGCTAGAGAAGCGATTCAATTTTACGAATCCGCGCTGGAGGCCCGCGTCGTCTTCCTGCAGACGTACGGAGAAGGACCCGAGGATCCGTCTCACCCGCTGCCGGTACACGCGAAAGATCGGGTCGCGCACAGTGTGTTGAAGATCGGAGAGGCGGAATTATTCGTGGCGGATTCGATCTCGGACGAGCCGAATGCAACCGGCGATCGCTTGCAGATCTGCATCACAACCCCCGATGCCGCAACATCGGCCCGCTTCTTCGATGCTCTCCTGGAGGGCGGCCAAGTGGTGATGCCCTTGCAAGAAATATACTTTAGCCCCGCTTTCGGCGTCATAACGGACCGATTCGGCATCACGATCCAAATCTTTACCCCAAGAGACAAAACGTAGGACGGGACGGCGCTAAGGCGGCTCGTCACGTATTCGGCAGATGAATGAAAAACAAACTGCCAGCGTCATACACGCAACGAACCAAAGCCGGTCTGCTCCGCGTTGGAGACGACCGGCTTGTTCGAGTAAATCTCAAGACGGGCGTTGAGTCATCTTCGGCTCATTGTTTCCATATGGACCCCCAGCTCAAAAATCCCCATTCTCTCCCCGGGAACAATCTCGCCAAGCAGATGCTCGTTCACAAGCAATCCCTCCAATGTTCAATATCCCTATATTGACAAAATTCCCTATGTTCTGAAACCCCCTCCTGGTTATGATCATTTTCTGTTGACACCATTTTTCGCCAATGATAGAATGCTAGCAATAAATTCCTATATTTTCAGTCGGAATAATACGCGTTCAGGAGGCATGTCCGATGGTACATCCGTTCATTCGTTCGAAAAAAGCGCTCGCCGCCGCTCTTTCGTTATCCTTGCTTGCCGCGCTCCCCGCGCAAGCCCTGGCAGCCGAAGCTGCCGCCAAGCCGGCCTCTTCTACAGCCGCATCCGTGCAATCGTCCAGTCAGAAAGCCGCGCTTCCCGAGAATTACGCCCTGTTTCTAGAAGACAAGTTCGGCATCCAATTTGGTTCGAACCTCACCCGCGGCGAATTCAGTATTGCCCTTGCAACCGCTCTTGAGCTGACGGCGAAGAGCGAGGAGGCCGCCGCTAGCGGTGCAAGCCGCGCCGCTTCAGCCATTGCCGCGCTTCAGAAGAGCGGAATTATCAGCACGACGGACATTCCAGCCGATCAAGCGCTGACTACCCTGCAGGCCGTATTCCTGGCGGTCAAAGCCGCAGACCTGAAGGAACTTGCCTACACATATCCGAAAGACAAAGCCGCCGCCTCGTTGAAACGCGCCAGTCTAAGCCTCGCGCAGTTCGGCTCCCTCTCTGCCGCTCAGGAAGTCGCGGCCGCGATCGATACGGGACTCGTCGACGCAGCGTCTTACAACCAGCTAGCCCCGGGAACGAAAACTTCCGCCGCTTTCGCAGCAAAGCTGCTCGGCCGCGTGCTTGAAGCGAAAGGCTTATATAAGCACTATCTGGGCGAGACGTCCGATTTCGATATCTATGCGAAGCTGACCGACGCATACCGCACGTCCGATATTCTGAAGGGCGGCGAGCTCGAGGAGATCGCAAGCGGCGCCCTACAGCAAGGACTGGTTACCGGTTATAACCTGAAGGACAGCCGCTACGACGCGAATTTCGTGGACGCGCTGTCGCTTACATACGGGCATTCCGATCTCAAGCATGCGATTCAGCTGATCGGCCTGCTGCGCAGCGAAGGCATCCATGCGAAGGTGCAGTTCGAGCCGAAGACGTCGGCGTTCGTCCATCTCATCGAATGGGGCGAGCCGGAGCCGTCGGAGGATTACCAGTACAAGAAGCTCGATAACGGCAACTATATTGCCTCCGCCAAGGAATATGATATCGCCTTCGAATTCGATTCGGCGGCGGATAAGGCACGCTTCCAACCTGTCATTTTGCAATATGCGAAGAAGAACAGCGAGGATGCGCAAGGGCTGATCAGCGGCTCCTGGTGGCAGCCGCTCTACTACTCCAATACGAAGCTGGCCGACTACGACGTTATCACGAACAACAAGCTGCTGGGCGACGGTTATGTGTATGCCCAATCCTTCTCGCTGAACAAAGATTCGGCGGCCGTCATCGCCGGCTTCAAGAAGCTGAATCCAAGCGCGAACGTCGTTTCCTACGAGTTCTGGGTCGATCATCCGTTCCACAACTATCTGACCGGCGAATCCCATCTGTAAACGAAAAGGCATGTGCTCTGCCACCTTGGCAGAATGCATGCCTTTTTTGCGCTCGCACGACTGCTTTCCCGGCCCCGAGCTCCGCTGGCTAATTACGCGCTCCGGTTCGTAGAGCCGGGGGCGGCCCCTGCCGGGTAAGGGGAACGGATTTTCCCGCGCCGGCCCGACCAAAGCGCATAACCGAGCCAAACCAAAGCCAAGCCCATCGGCACCGCTAACAATCGGTCGAGCGGGTGCGGTAGCAGCGAAGACGAGAGGGTTGCCACGGTGGCAAAGGCTAGCAGAGCGGCTGCCCCGCGAGGCAAGATACCGGCGCGATACGCAGCAACGCCGAACAGCAGGCCGCCAAGAATGTACAATCCTCCTGCCAGCGGGGCAACAGCCGGGAGAACGCCGAGGTTCGCCTCGCCGGCGCCTCCGCTGAAAATGCCCAAGTAGCCCTCCACGAATCCCGGCGCATCGTCCGGAAGCAGCGGCAAGATAAAGGCTTCGACGAATGTAAAAGCTATCGTCGCGATCCAAAAGAGGCTTAAGAAGAGAAAGCCGGCCAATCCAAGCCATCCGGCCTCCTTCACTTGAATGGCGTATAGGCCCGTAATACCGATCAGACCGAAGAGCGCCATGACGATGGTTAAATAATGGACGATTGCCCATCTGTCAGTCGAGACGGACGAAAGGGTTTCAGGCGGATGAATCGCCTGTATGCCGATGAAGAGGATGCCTGCCAATATGGCGGCTAATCCCGCCCCGCGGGCGAGAGTCGAGGTTGTGATCATGGTTTTGCGCTCCTTTGTTTAGATGTAATTTTTGTTGCGTGAATGCGTTACGATCTCTTCGCCGACATCCGCCGGCATGACCGAGATCAATGGCAGGCCGAGGTCTCGAACTTTCCTCAGCAGACCATGTAAGGCGGCCTGATCGGCCACAGGTCCGGCAAGAATCGTTGTTCCATCGTTCTCGTAGCCGAAGCTCAGGCCTTCGAAGCTTTCCGACCACCGGTCATGGACATGTCCCTTGACCCGAATTTCGTATGCCGTTGATACGCGTGCTTCTCTCATTTTGCGTCTCCTCCTTCTTCCCGCATGCATTCGTTTCGGGGTGGCTTACCTTTAAACTGAAGATACACGAACAAGCGGGGAAGAGGCATCACCACATGTGGTGATTTAGATGGTGATCGAGGGGAAGAACGGGCATTTTGGGAGGCCGTGAGTTTGGATGAAATGAAAATAGCCCCGGCACGGTTGATTAACCTGCCGGGGCCGGGACTAGCGATATGAGGCAGCTAGATCAGATCGAGTTCTTGAGCCAGACGAACCGCCGATCGGCGGTTGTTGACCCCAAGCTTGTCGTAGATGTTCTTGGTGTGAGTCCGCAAGGTGTTCAAGGAGACATGCAGTCGCCGGGCAATGTCCGGACCGCTCATGTCGGTTTCGAGCAGCCGAAGCACTTCGCGTTCTCGTTCGCTCAGCTGCTCCGTGATCATGGGCTTAGCGACGGGCGTATGACCTTCCGCTTTGCCGAAGACGGCCAGGAGCCGGCGGACATAACTTGGCGCAATTCCTTGTTTGGCAGCTGTTTCCAGCAGTTCCGCCATAGGTCGGCCTTCGTCCGCAAACATGCGAACATAGCCCTCCGGCTCAGCCAGCGTCAGAGCCTTCCGCAACGGCGCAAGCGAAGCGGAGGCGTCGCCTCGCCTATGCCGAGCCAACGCCTGAACGATCAGGATTTCGATGACGCTTCCCGTTCTCCCGCCTTCTTCGGCTGCCGAAAGGAGCCGCTCCGCAAGTCCCAAAGCCTCCGATATGCCGCCATCCTCGCGATCACGCTCATGCCGGGCTAACAGCACCCTGGCCAAGGTGATATGTTCGAATTCGCGCAGGTAGGAAAGGTCGTCGCAGGCGGATAAACGCCGCTCGCGCACCCAATCGAGAGCCTCGTCCAAATTGCCCTGCGCGAGGCGAACCCGTGTCTTCAGCGCCGCCAACGGACGCACATTCGGAAATAGACCGCCTTTATATACGCGTTCTGCCTCGCCAAGCAGGTTGAGCGCGCCGTCCAGGTCCCCTTGCGCCTCACGCATGCGGGCCATGGCGATAAGCCAGCGGTACCTGCCTTCGCCCATTTCCTTGCTTCTCGACAGGAGTTCCATAGCGAGCTGCAGCTCGTCATGCTCTCGATAAAGCTCGCTCATCCCCGCGTAAATATCCGCCGCTGCCTGACAGACAAGCTTGTCCTGCCCCTTCGCAAGCTCTAACCCCCGTTCATAGGTTCGCATCGTTTGGCGGAGTCTGCCTTGCGCCATCCGGATGTCGGCCAATGCGGCGATGCCTCCGATCGCGTCGTAGACGTTGCCGGCCAATTGAACGCTAGCCATGCCATCGGCGAATGTTTGGTGCGCCGTTTCGAGATCGCCGATCGTCCAGGAGGCAAGTCCCAGAAGAGCGGTTGCCGCCCCCCGCCGAAGATAGTCGTCCGCAGGCGCGAGATCAAGCGTAAGCCGGGCGTATTTCATGGCGGCGGCAATATCGCCCTGCGCTTGGGCAAGCACGGCGCGATAACCGGCGATCGTACCGGGGAGACAATGGAATTCCTCTTCGTCGACAATGACCATTTCCCCTGAAGCGGCACTTGGCCTCGCAAGCGGGTCTTTCGTCAAAGCCAGCCATCGTTCGGCGTCCAGCAGCCGGTCTTGAGCGGCTTTGAGCTCGCCGCGAGTCAGCAGCGCCCACGCATAGGCGGCGCTGAGAACGGGTCTGCGGCGGACCAGCTCGTCCGGAATGGACTTCAGCCAGCTTAACATCGCCGCTCCCCGCTTCCCCTGGCGCATGGCCGGCCACGCCAGCTCGAGCAGGTCCGCCGCTCGCGCGAAATCCGCGGCGGCCAGCGCATGACGTATCGCTTCGTCGGCCGTGCCATGCTGCTCGAACCAGGCGCTCGCGCGCCGATGCAGCGCGGCCGCCAGCTCAGGCTGGTCTGCCTTCAAATGCGCGGAGAGTACCTCGGCAAAAAGATGGTGATAGCGATACCAATGCCGCGCATCATCCAGCGCGACGATAAAGAAGTTCCCCCGCTCCAAGGCATGGAGCCGCGCGCTTCCTCCCTCTTGCCCGGTTACGGCATCGCACAGCGGTCCATGCAGCCGGTCAAGAATCGAGGTTTGGAGCAGAAAACGCCGCATAGGCTCGGATTGTCGGTGAAGGACCTCTTCGACCAGATAGTCCACGATATACCGGTTATCCCCGGCGAAGGCCTGAATAAAGGCGGGAATGTCCTTACGACCTTGCATCGAGAGCGCCGCCAGCTGAAGCCCCGCGATCCAGCCTTCGGTTCGGCCTTCCAGCATGGTAATTTGGCTGGCCGCGAGTCCTAAGCCCATCGCCTGGTTGAGGAATTCGGCCGCTTCGCCGGGCGTGAAGCACAAGTCCGCGACGCGCAGCTCGGTCAAGTGTCCCCGGGCGCGCAGCCGGCCCAGCGGAAGCTGCGGGTCTTCGCGAGTCGCGATGACCAGGTGCATCTGCGGCGGGGCATGCTCGAGCAGGAAGGTAATGCTATCCTCTACCGATTTGGCCCTGATCGTATGATAATCGTCAAGCACCAGAACGAATGGATGCGGGAGAGCCGAAATTTCATTGATCAGCATCGTAAGCATCGACTCGGTAGATGGCGGCTGCGGAGATAAGAACGCGCGAATAACGCCTCCTCCAATATGCTCCGCGATCCTCTGCAAGGCCGCGATAAGATGAGTCAAGAAACGAGGGAAATCGTTGTCCCCTTCATCGAGGGTCAACCATGACAGCGGCCGTTGGCAACCGGCTGCCCATTCGCTCACCAGCGTCGTCTTGCCGTAACCGGCCGAAGCCGCAATAAGAGTCAGTTTGCGATCCAGTCCCTCGTTCAAACGTTCGAACAGGCGCGGCCGGAAGACAATCTTCGTCCTTGGCGCGGGGATATGAAGTTTAGTGGCTAAAACGGCAGTTGGCCCGTTCATTAATTCGTACCTGTACGAACATGGCGTTCGCCCGCATATTTCCGCATCGTTGATTGCCCCATTCTAAGAGATCTTATCCATCATGATAGCTTCCATCGGCGACTTTCTTCACAAGGGTCTGCTTCGGCACGTTCTCGACACGGTGAACAAAGAAACCGACTAGGGTCCCTTGGCCGTAATCGGTTTATACTCGAACGTTTTGTTCCTATGATTACGTTGACGCCGACCGAAACCCCTCAAGCACATGCAGCACCAGCTGCTCCACATACGCATCGTCAACCGGGTCGCCGGATACGAGCAGCCGGTAGAAGATCGAGCCGTAGATCATATCGGTGATCAAGGCCGCGTCGAGGCTTGCCGGCAGCTCCCCGCGCTGCTGTCCCTTCTCTAGAATGCCTCGAAACTCCAGCCGGCGCGGTTGAATGTAACGGGTTCGGAACGCTTCCGCCAAGGAAGCGTCGACCTGACCTTCCCCGATAATTTCCAGCAGAACCACGCCTTCCCGGCTTCGCGTGAAGCGGGCCATATTGGTCGCATGCGCAAGCATGTCGCTTCTTACCGAGCCCGTGTCCGGCACGGGCAATCGCGCGGTCGCCGCGAATAGGAAGCCGTCCATAACGACCGCCGCCTTGTTCGGCCACCATTTATAAATCGTCGCCTTGCTCACCTTGGCCCGCTCGGCGATTTTCTCTACGGTGACCGCGTCAAATCCGCATTCGAGCAATAAATCATAAGACGCGGTCAGAATCGCGTCGTGCGTATCCATATTGCGAGGCCGTCCTCTTTTCGCCTGCACAGCTAGTCCTCCCTGGTTGTTTCCGTCTAGGCTTCTTCAAAACGATACGTTTAGTATACGAAAGACAAGCGGTGAAAAAAAGCCTATTTACAAAACGGTACGTTCAGTATATGATTTGGAACAAATAATTACTGAACACCGCGTTCAGTATATACCGCGGAGGTGGATTAGGATGCGCATAGAATCCGGTAATCAAGAACGTCGCATTTCGAAATGGATGGTGCTGCTGCTGGCGGCCGCGTGCGGACTGATCGCTGCCAATCTATACTACGCGCAGACGCTGGTAGGACCGATTCGCGACGCGATCGGCCTCTCTTCGACCGCAACCGGGTTCATTGTGACCGTAACCCAGATCGGGTACGTCATTGGCCTGCTGTTCATCGTGCCGGTCAGCGACATCGTGGAGAATCGGCGGCTCTCGGTCGGGATGCTGCTCGTCGCGGCGCTTGCGTTACTAACGGCCGCTTTCGCGACCACGGCGCCGTTGTTTCTCCTTGCCGCCCTCCTGATCGGCATCGGTTCCGTCGTCGCGCAAATTCTCGTCCCTCTAGCCGCCTCCTTGGCAGCGGAAGAACAGCGCGGCCTCGTCGTCGGCAACGTCATGAGCGGTCTCTTGCTCGGCATCATGCTTGCCCGGCCGGCAGCCAGCTTCGTCGCCAGCTTATGGGGCTGGCGGGCCATCTTCATCCTATCTGCCGTCGTCATCGCGCTGTTAACCGTACTGCTCGCTTACGTGCTTCCGGCGCGCAAGCCGACCAAGACCGTTCGTTACGGCAAGCTGATTCTCTCCTTGGGGTCGCTATGGCGGCATACGCCGGTGCTGCGCCGCCGCGCCTTGTATCAAGCTTCGTTGTTCGGGGCGTTCAGCTTGTTCTGGACCGTCGTTCCGCTGCATCTGGCCGACCGGTTCGGCATGTCCCAGCAAGGCATCGCCTGGTTCGCGCTCGTCGGCGTCGGCGGCGCGATCGCCGCGCCGATCGCGGGACGGCTGGCGGACCGCGGCTGGAGCAAGGCAATGACGGTGACCGCGATGGTCGTGGCGGTCCTGTCCTTCCTGGCGATTCATCTGTTCGACCGTCATTCCACGCCGGCGCTCATCTTGCTCTTCGTCTCCGCCTTCACGCTCGACATGGCGGTGTCCGGCAACCTGGTCGTCGGCCAGCGCTCGATTTATGCTTTGGGCAATGAAGCGAGAGGACGCCTGAACGGCCTGTTCATGTCCGTGTTCTTCACGGGCGGCGCGATCGGATCGTCCGTGGGCGGCTGGGCATATGAACAAGGGGGCTGGGGGCTCGCTTCCTGGATTGGAACGGCGCTGCCGCTGCTTGCATTGGGATACTTTCTTACGGAGAGACGTTTGGAGAAAGTCGGCAAGGCAGCCGAAGGGGTCTCTTCCGCCGGTTAGCGCGGCTGGTAATCGGATCGCGGAAGATGATTGCATATTTGCCGATGACGAAAAAAGATGATTCCTGTCCGGTTCAGGAATCATCTTTTAAGTGCGTCTACCTTTTTTCAAAGGGGCTCTGACGAAGGGGCCGGTCACACTCCGCTGTACCCCTTACGTTGTATAGTGATGTGCTTCGCTATCGTCATGCGTAGGTCTTCTTCTGCTTGTCATATTGATAATAACTGTACAGGAACGTGACGAAGCAGATCACAAAAATCCAGGCCGGCAGGAAGCGAAGCATCGCGAACGGGGTCTCGAATAGAAAGGCGCGCCAAAAGGAAGCTCCCTCCCTCTCCCATAAGCCATCCGTCAGATAGCTTGCTTTGATATTGAACAATCCGGTGAAAATATTGCCGTTGAACACGACGTTGGCGTAAATGAAGAAGAGACATGCCGTACTCGCCGCATATTGGGTCAGTCGCTTATAGAAGGCTACTAACGAGCCGGCATCGGAGAAAATCTCGTCGCGTCCGTCGGAAGGCTTTTGCCAATATTGCACGCTCCCCCATCGGCTGCCCTTCAGAAGGGTCCATCCGAAATCCTCGTAGGTTATCTTGTAGTCCTCGTATTTCGCTGCGCTCATCCGATTCTGATAGTCGAGACGGATCACCATCTTGCGGCTGGAAGGTTCAAAGGTATATCCGCCGAGCAGACCGACCCGCTGGCAAGCGTACCCTTCGGCCAGTCGGTCGTTGAGCCACTGCTCCTCTTTCAGCAAGTTAATGAACCATCTACGTTTTCTCATGAGTATCCCTCGTTTCATAAAGTGATAGCAGATGCTCGATCCTTCTTCGCTCGATTTCCAGGATACGTTGTCCTTCCTGCGTAATCCGGTACACTTTTCGGCGGCCCGTCTCGCCCGGCACCGGCTCGATCCAGCCGTGCTTGCTCAAGTTCTCCGCGGCCCCGTACAGCGTTCCGGCCGCCAGGATGACGGTGCCCGCGCTTATCTGCTCGACCGTTTGCATAATCGCGTACCCGTGAAGCGGCTCTTTAAGCGAGAGCAAAATATAATGCATCGTTTCCGATAGCGGCAGCAGCGGATGCTTCATGCAGCGCCCCCCTTCCCTCCTGCATTTCCAACTATACAGTTGAACTTCATAATTTCATTATATACAGTTGAACTATACATTTCAACTGTATACTAAATATTGGGCAACAATGAGGACGAAAAAAAGATGACTCCTGTCCAGTACAGGAATCATCTTCTACGTGCGTCCAAATCCTTTTTGTCAAGATCTCTTTGTCGGAGAGGCCGGTTTATATCTCGCCTCTTCTTTATGCCCCTCTTCCGCGGCCAGCTCTGGATTTGCTGTAATCCGATACTTTCTTAACCGTCAAGCCGCCCTGTACGTCTTCCATTTCTTCCTCCGAAAGCTCTTGGGTAATATCCTCGATCTCTGTCGTGTTCGGCTGCTGTTCTTCTGGTTTTTGATTGTCTGGCATCATCGCACCTCCGGCTATAATGAAGCCATTTTAACATGATTCGACACCGAAGAAGTATACCCCGAACGGGTGATAGAAGCGGCCAGGTTACCCCTCCTCGAACCGGTTCTTGTATTCCGTCGGATTGATCCCGTGATACTGCTTGAAGATTCGCGAGAAATGGATGCTGTTCTCGTAGCCGACCCGATCTGCGACTTCGTAGCTTTTCAGGTTCGTTGTCAGCAGCAGGTCGCGGGCTTTGCGCATCCGGACGTTGATACAGTACGTCCAGATCGTCATCCCCGTCTCCTCCTTGAACAAGATGGCGAGATAAGATCGGCTCATCGCCACGTGATCGGCCACATCCTGCAGGTTCCATTTGCCTGCATAGTGCAGCTCGACGTAATGCTTGACCTGGTCAACGACGCTTTGCTTCTGGAGGTTCTTGTTCTTCCTCGCGCCGGCCATGAGCAGATTGGCCACCTCCTCGAGACGCCGAACCGCGCATAGCCGAAAATAATGCCGCACGCCCCGGCTCTCCAGCAGCTCCCCACCCAGACCGTCGTCCGCGCCTTCTTCATACTCGATAACAACGCCATGCTTCTTCAACTCGTCGATCACGAGTCCTGTCCACGCCATCGCCAGCTCGCCAAGCAGCTCATGGCGCCCATCCAGCCAGTCCTCGAACGCGGCCAGCGTCTCGACGATGAGCAGCGGCTGGCGGTGCAGGAAGACCGACAGCACCATGTCCACCCATTGATCGAGCAGCGGCTTACACCCCGGCAACCTGCGGAGCAGCAGCTGGCCCGCTTCGTAACGGCGACGGGTATGAAGCTGCGCGCACGCCTTCGCCACCACCTCGGCGAGCGACGCCTGCTCGATCGGCTTCATGATGTAGTCGACCGCGCCCAATTGCAGACTGCGCTTGGCGTATTCGAAATCATCATGGCTGGAGATGACGATGCAGCTCATCCACGGGTATCGCTCGTTAATCGCTTCGATCAGCTGAAGCCCATCGACGAGCGGCATCCGAACGTCCGTCACGCAGATGTCGGCGAAGTGGCCGTCCAGCCACTCCAGCGCCTTCTGTCCGTTCGCCATGGCCGCCGAGACGCTCACGCCCTGCACTTCGGACAACCGCATGGACAAGCTTTGACGAATGAGATGCTCGTCGTCCACGACCAAGATTCTATACATCGCACCAATCCTCTCCTCCCGTGCTCTTGTTGTCGAGATGCAGCGGGAGTGTAACTTCGACGACGGCTCCGCCCGCAGGTCCGTCATTATAGAACGCGATGTCCGCTTCGCCCCCGTAGAACATGTGCAGACGATAGATCAAGTTCGATAGACCGACGCCCGTCAACGGATAGGCCTGCAGGCCGTCTCCACGAAGCTCCCTGCGCAATTGGATCAGCGCTTCCTCCGAGAATCCTGCGCCGTTATCCCGTACGGATAGCTTGAGTTTGTCCAACCCTCCCACCTCCGCCGCGACCCGGATCGTCACCGCCTCCGCCGTCGTCTCCCGCGTATGCTTGATGCAATTCTCGATGAGCGGCTGCAGCAGCGCTTTGGAGCAGCGGGCCCGCCTCAGCTTAGGCGGAATATTCAGCTCATAGGTCACCTCGTCGCCGAACCGGACGTTCATAATGCCGAGATAATCTTCGGCATGCCGGATTTCGTCTTCGAGCGTCACTTCCCACTCCTTATAGTTCGACGTATAGCGCAGCATGTGCGAGAGCGACACGGCAACCGTGCCGATATCCGGATTGCGCGAGATGAGCGCCATCGAATTGATCGTCTCGAGCGTGTTGTACAGAAAATGCGAATTAATTTGCGATTGCAGCGCCGTGATCGCCGCCTTATGCTGCTGCACCCGCGTCTCGGCCAGATCGTGGACCGATCGCTCGAGGTGGCCGAGCAATTTGTTGAACGACGCGCCAAGATCGGTCACCTCGTCGGTCCCCTCCACTTGCGCGCGCAGGTTGAAATCGTTCTTCACCTGCGTCAACAGCATCGCCTGCCGCAGTTTCGCGATCCGCTTGACGACTGAACCGGCTGCCCAATAGGTCAGAATCACCGCGATAATGAGCGCGATGACCGAGATGACGATCGTCGTATTGCGTACATGATAGAGGCTGCCCGCGATTTTCTCATAAGGGATGATGGCAAGGATCTGCCAGCCTGTGCGCGCGATGGACTGGTAGACGATCAGCTCTTGCCGGGACGAATCGTAGATCGACCCCTGCTGTTTCGCCGCCAGCAGCTTCACGACCCGCTCGTCCATCCGCTTCATCACTTCGCTCGAATCGGAATGGTGGATGATCATGCCGCTTCCGTCGATGACGGCCGCCACGCTCGAATCGACGATATTAATCCGGTCCATGACGTTCTGCGACGGGGTCAGCGAAATATCCATGCGAAGATAGCCGTCATAGAATCGCTTGAACAGCGTCAGCACCGGCTTCGCCATCCTCTTGTTCGACCGGTCCATATAATAATCCGCGATTCTCGGGATGAACTTCACTTTGTCGTACTGCCCGCTCTCGCCCAGGAACGCCTCGCTGCGGATGCTGTAGTCATCTGCCAGAATCGCCGCGTTCGTGAAATGCTGCTCCAAGCCGCCCGGACTGTACATCGAGACGGATATCACTTCCGGATATTGCAGGAATACGCGATTCAAGTAATTCTCCTTGATGCGCTCGTAGTAGCGAACCGATAACGACGTCAGCGATGGCTGGCTCGAGGCATGCAGCCATTCGCGGTATTCCAGGCTGCTCCCGAGCAGGAGGAAGATCATCTCGTACTCCGTATAATAACGGTCGAGATTCATGTTCGCTTGAGTCAAAATCTGCTTGCTCAAACGATCGATATCTTTGCCTACGGAACGCATCGTCTGGTTGTAGCCGACATATCCGATCGCCGACACGGTCAAGATCAGAATCGCCGCGATCATCGTCACCAGCTTCCATTTGAGCGATTGTTTGACCTTCTTCGTGATGCTAGCTAGCAAACCGGCAGACCCCCTGTCGAAACTTGTACCGCCACTTCCACTGTAACCGACGCGCGTGTTTTAGGAAAGACAGGGTGAAACGCCATTGGCAGCGAACCGCTCCTACCGTCTAGCGAGCCGTATTCTACTAGGGCGCCTCGAACACCGCACTCGCCGTGCTCGGCCCCAGCGTCGTCCAGTTGCCGGCCGCATCCGACGCCTCCACGTTATACGCCGCTTCTGCACCGTCCTGCCCCGCATCGGTATAACTTGTCTTCCGGCCGTCCACCTGCGCAATGATTACCCCGTCCCGGTACAGGCGGTACTGCGTCACCTCCGTGTCATCTTCAGCCCGGTCCCACCGCAGCTTCACGCCGTCTTTGCCAAGCGTCGCCATAATCCGGGATTCGCTCGGCCATTGCGGGAAGATCGTATCCCGCGCAAGCGTCCGCAGCTTCTCCGCCTTGAGCGGCTTGGAGACGTTACCGGCCGCGTCGACCGCGACAATATGGACATAATAGGAACTCTCTTCCTGAAGACCTGTGATGAAGTAGCCGCGCATCGTCTTCCCGACCTCGACAACCAGGCGATCGTCCACGTAAATCCGGTAGACTTCCACTTCCGTCTCATCCACCGCTTGCGGCCATGCCAGCCACCCGCCGGAGACCGATTCGGACGAGACGACGGCCTTGCTGCCCGCGTTCCACTTCGGCGGTGCGGTGTCGGCGGCCGTGATCGTCAGCTTGAGCGCGGCGCTCTCCGTCTCGTTGCCTGCGGCATCTCGCGCGGCAATGCGGATCGTATAAGCCGTTCCCGGCCGCAGACCGGCAAGCGGGTAGGCGATCACCTTCCCCGGCAGCTCCGCCACGGCCTTCGTCCCGTTATAGACGACATACGTCTCGACGCCGTAATTGTCGCTAGCGGACGGCCATTGGATCGTCGCGTTGAATCTGCCGATATCGATGGCTCGCGGCGCCGAATTCGCCGGCCACACCGGAGGCGCCGTATCCGCGACCGGCATCGCGATCCGCAGCGTCGGCCCGTTCGTCGATTCCTGCGCAGCATCGAACGCCTCGACTTTGAAGACGTACGACGCGGACGGACGCAGTCCTTTCACCTCGTAGGCCAATTGATCCGCCGCGACCGTTCCGATCGCGATCCCTTCCTGATAGATGCGATACCCGTTCACGCCCGCATTGTCCGCCGCGGCGGTCCAGGCGAGCGTCGCGCTGTGCGGCTTCACGCTGCCCGCCTCAAGCCGGCCGACATTCCACACTGGAGCTTCGGTATCGGAGGGGACGTCTTCCGTACCGATCAGCAGATAAGGCTTGAACGCAGCATTCGCCCCGGAAGCTTCTCTGGCGTACATGTCCACATTCTGATCGAGCCACTTGTCGTCCGTCAGTTTGAAGCTAACCACCCGATCTCCGTTTATCTCCGAGACGACGTAACCGGTGACCGGAATCGACTTCCAATAGCCCGCGTTCCGTACGACCGTGCCGCCGATCCGACTCCCATCGGCCGGCTTGTTCTTCCAATTGATCGTCGTCTCCGTCCAATCGTCGCCGGTCGCATAGACATCGAGTCCAATATCTACATTTGGCGTCTGGACCGCGTAGACGTACAGATTCAGCGTCGCCGAATCGATCGATCCTTTGATGTCGTGCAACGGGAATTGCAGATAGACCCGCCGATTGTTGCCCGTATTCCGGTTCTGCTCGCTCCCCGATGCGCCCGCGGCGTTCTTGTACCGCAAGTAGCCGAGGGCGTTCTGGTTCGTGCCGTCGCCTCCGAATACGGCGGGAGCTTGAATGAAGGCGTCGCCGCTCGGATACACCTTCGTCTCGCTTCGAACGACGCCAGCTGGCGTCGTCACTGCGACGGACGGTCCGCCGGATGACCAGTTGCCGGCGTCATCCCCGGCTTCGATCCGGAACGCGTATGTGCGCCCAGACTCCAGCCGCTCTACCGCATATTCTTGGACGCCGCCTTCTACGGTCGCAATGACATCGCCATTTTGCACAATCCGATAGTTGGCCACATCTTCGTTATCGGCAGCGGCCGTCCAATGCAGCGTAACGGACCGGTCCGTTAGCGAAGCGTATTCCAGCTTGCGGCTCGAAGGCCAGCTCGGCTTCGTGACGTCACGCGATGCGGAAGGCGTCACAATCGTCAGTCTCGGCCCCGTATCCGACCAATTGCCCGCGTCGTCGGATGCTTCCACACGGAACGTGTAGCCGCCCTTCTCGGACAGGCCCTCGATCCGATAAGATGCTTCCGACGGCGGCAGTGTAACGATCTCCCGGTCGCCCTCGAAAAGCCGGTAAGCCGCTACGCCAACGGCATCTTGCGCGCCGCTCCAGTGCAGCGTTACGCCGTCCGCGGTCAGCTCGGTAGACGTCAACGCCGGCTGCATCCATGCCGGAGCCGCTGTATCCGTCGCCCAATTCGTCCGGAACGCTGCGACGAGACCATCTTCGGACAAGTTGCCTTTATTATCCTTCGCCACCACGCGAACGGTGTACGGCGTATTCGGGGACAAGCCGTTCAGCGTATAATCGCGCGCAGCCGTCTCGCCTTCCAGCTGACCGTTCACGTAGATTTTGTAGCCGATAACTTTGCCTTTGCGGTCGTCGGCGGCCGGCCACTTCAGCTGGACGCTTGTCTCGCCGGGCTCGCTCAGCTTGAGCAGCGAACCTCGCTTCCAGCCAGGAAGCGTCTGGTCCGCATCGGACAACGTCTTCACGGGCATATTCCCGCCCAGAACCGAACGATTGCCGGCTCCGTCCACCGCTTCGACGGCGAACGTGTAGCTCCGGCCGGGCGCAAGCCCCGTCACATCATAGCGGGTCACGTTCGCCGCCGTCTCGAGCAGGAATGTCCCGTCCTTGTAGATCCGGTAGCTCTTCACCGCGATATTGTCCCGCGCGGCCGGCCAGCTGAGCGTCACCGACGTTGGCGACGGATCCGACGCGCCGAACGCGCTGCCGTAAGGCCAGACGGGCGCCGTCATGTCCACGCCCGTCGCGGGCAGCGGCAGCGGCTCGAACGGTTTGGCCGGCTGCGGCTGCTCGCCCAGAACGACGGTTACGCGACGCTCGCCGTTCTTCAGGAAAGAAACCGGGGTCGTCTGACTGACGCCATCGTAGGTCACCCTTACTTCATAGTTGCCGTAGAAGCCTCGTGCTGCATATACGCCGCTCGTGTCGGTCTCACCCTCTGCTTCCGTCCACCAAGCGTCGTAGATCAGGCTGCGCCACGCTTCGCCCGACGGCTTCAAGCTCCAGTCGCTGCGGAACAGCGGAGCGTTATTCTGCCAATGTGCGCCGTCCCAGAAGCCCCACAGCGTGAACGACGTCACGTTCGGATGGCTGAACATCGCCAGCAGCAGGTCATGCGTGAACTTCCCCTGGATGTCCTCGCGCGGGGAGTTCATATCGAACTCGGTAATCGCAATCTCCGGCGCATATTGAGCGAAGTGCGTCACCTGGTCATAGAACGCCATCGGACTGACCGGCGTGCTGCCGAAATGCGCCTGGATGCCGACGCCGTCGAGCGGCGCGCCTTGATCCTTCAGCTTCTGCAGCATCGAAGAGAAGCTGGCGATGACCGGCGCGTCCACGCCGAGAATTTGCGTCTCGTTCACGAACAGCTTGGCGGCCGGATCGGCTTCTTTGGCCCGCTTGAACCAGTCCGCCGCGATGGCGTCGCCGTATTGCCCCCGAATCCAATGGTTGAGCACAGGTTCGTTCAGCACATCCCAATCCAGCAATCGTCCGCGGAAGAAGCCCGCCGTCTCGTAGATGTGATTGGCGATTCGCTCCTCCAGCTTGACGCTGTCCTGCAGCAGCCCGCCGATATCCGCAGGCAGCCGGCTTTCGCTGTCCCACAGCAAATTGTGCCCCCGCACGGAGAAGCCGTTCTCGCCGACCCAGTTGTACAGCTTAACCGCCCGGGACCGATCTGCTTCCCACCACGGCCACTTCATCTCGTTCTCCATGACGGCCGAGTTGAAATTCTCCTTTAGCTTGGTTCTGTATTGCTCGGCGTTCGAGTCGGTCCCCATCACCATCGCGCTGTTGACCGCCGAGCCGAATTTGAATTCATGGTTCGTCATGTTAAGCCGAACATCCGCTCCTGCCACGGGCTGGCCCTGCTTGTCTACGACGACGATCTCGAAGTCGCCTTTGCGGTATTGCTCGATCCGCTGGTTCGCTTCGGCGCGCCAAGGCGCATCATCCTCCATTCCTTCGTAGCTGATCGGCGTGCTCGGCAGCTGATCGAACGTAACCGCTTTCATAAAATTGGTAAGCGTAAGCCCCCCAATCTCGACCGTCTGCGGCTTGAAGCCCAGTCGCAGCGCCAGCTGCGATTGCCCTTTCGGCATGTCCACCGCGGCCCGGATCGGCACGATGAACTTCTTCCACTGCGTCGGAATCGCGACCGTCTCGGTAAGCGACTTCTCCCAGGTCCCTGTCTTCTCCAGCACGAGCGCCATCTGCCCTTCGCCCGTCTCGACGGTCGAGCTGACCGTCCGGGCATAGAACGTCGCGAGCAGCACGTCGTCCTTCGCGATCGGTGCATCAATAGGCAGCACGTATTGGAGCAGATAGGTGCTGGCCGGCTGCGTGACCGTCCGGAACCGGAGCGCTTCCGCGAAAGACTGGCCCTCGGCTGTTACGCTTTCCATCGTCCCATAGGCAGCTGCCTCCGCATTCAAGGCCGCGCCTTCCTTGCGCAGATCGTCGATCAGCACCTGGCTGCCTTCGATAGCCCCCAGCTCTTCTTCCGTCAACGGCTGGGCGAACGCCGCGCTTGCCAAGCAGGACGTCCAGATCAATAGGCCTACCAGCAGCATCGTGATTCCTTTGTACGACCGGTGAAGCATCATGCTCACCCTTTCCGGGAATTAAGTTTTCCCTCTCCGCAGGTTAAGGAGGGCTCCGCCCCTTTGACTCCCCCTTCCCCCTCCGCCGAGGGGAACCAAAGGACTTTGCCCTCTGGACTCCCTTCTTCGTGCAGCCATGATTGTTCGCGGTCGGCGGGTGGGCTTGAGCGGGGCACGCTTTTGTCCTCGCGGACAAAGCTTCAGTTGGTTTTGAAAGGCAGTCCTCAGATGTCAGCGTGTAGAAGCCTGTCAGCTTAGGCCACAAGCGGCTTTGTCGGACGTTTCCCCTTAACCTGACAGCATTGCCCTCAGCGCGGGAAGAGGGACATCCGTTCAAACTCGCTTCTTTGGCTGAATGCTGCATTCTCGGTCTTTCGACCGTGAACGCAAACCAATCAGCTTCATTAGCTGAATGCTGCATTCCCAATCTTTCGATTGGGAACGCAAACCAATCAGCTTCATTAGCTGAATGCTGCATTCCCAATCTTTCGATTGGGAACGCAAACCAATCAGCTTCTTACTTCCGGTTCTCGTTGTACCAAGCCGTCATTTCCTCGATCGCCTGCTCGCCGCCCTGCTTCTTCCAGCTCGCGACGAACTCGTCGAAGTAATCGAGCGGTTTCTCGCCGAGCACGATTTTGGCCGCCGCCTCCTGGAACAAGCTGCCTTTGAACGACAGCTCCGCGTTCTGGGTCATCGCCGGGGAAGGCGCCATGCCTGCCGTCGGGTTCTCGATCCCTTCGCTGCGCGACGTCTCGATCGTCGCCATTAGCTTGTTGAACGCTTCCTCGTTGTTGATCTTCACCTTCTGCGCCGCTTCGTTGAAGCCGTGCAGCGTGAAGACCGCCTGTCTCCACTTCAGATCCTTGTCGGCCTCCGCGTTATACGTCAGCTGGTCGCCCGCTTTCGTGAACGTCTCGCCTTCGATGCCCAGATCGGCGAACAGCTGGCCTTCCTCCGTCGCGAGCCAATCGAACATCCGGACGATCGCCTCCGGATTCGCGGCGTCCTTCTTGACGACGAACGTCTTCAGCACCGATTTCTCCACGCGGCCGACATCGCCCTCGTAACCAATGCCCTTCGGCGTCGGAATCGCCACGACGTTCGGCTTCTTGTCCGCCAGCAGCGTGCTCATCTCCTTCTGCCAGGAGTCCCAGACGCCGAGCACGACGTGATTCCACGAACCGACGAGATCGGATTTGATTTTCTGATCCCACACCGCCCGCGAGTTGGTCAGAAATTCCGGATCGATCAGCTTCTCTTCGTACATCGTGCGAAGCAGCCCGAGCGCCTGCTTCATGTTCGGCGTGACGAAGCCGGGCATCACCTTCCCGTCGCTGACTGTATTCGAGTCCAGGTTCACGCCGTACATGCCGAGGACGTTGTCCATCCATTCGAACTTCTCGCGGCTCGCGAACGGAATTTCATCCTTCTTGCCGTTGCCGTTCGGGTCCTTATCGCGAAACGCCCGCAGCATATTCAGGAATTCGTCGGACGTCTTCGGCACGGCGAGGCCGAGTTTATCCATCCAATCCTTGCGGACGTAGAGAACCCGTTCAGCCGGCGCGTTGCCTTGGGCGACCTGCGGAATGGCGAGGATTTTGCCGTCCAGCGTCACCGCGTCCCAAGCGGATTGCGGGATTTCTTTCAACAAATTCGGGCCGTACTTCTCCAGGTATGGCTTCAAATCGAGCGCGAGGTCGTTCGTCACCAGCTCCGAATTCTCGATGCCCCATACCATATGAACGTCGGGGATATCGCCGCCCGCGAACTTGAGGCGCAGCTGCTCCATGTAGTTCTCGTGCGGCAGGAACGTAATGTCCAGATTCGTGTTCGTTTTGCCGGCCAGATACTTCACCGTGGCCAAATCCATCGACTTGCCGGGCGGAATTTGCTCCGCGTTGTTGGAGACGAACAAGCTGATCGAAGCCGGTTCGGCGGCAGCCTCGCCTTTATTGGCCGCAGCATTGGAAGCGTTGGCGGCGGGTGCTGCTTCGTTATTGGCTTTGTTATTACTTGCTTCACCGCATGCCGTGCCGGTGATCGTTAGAGCTGCGATGCATAGTGCCGCTAATCTTTTTTTGTACGCTGCTTTCATAAGAGTATGACCCTCCTTGGAATGAATGCATGATGATGCCTGATGCTGCCTGGTCTGCCGCCTCGTGCCGATCGTCGATGCCGCCATCACCTCCTTGCATAACGGAATTCGAGTCGCCTCCTCGGCTCCCCTTATTCTTTCACGGAGCCGAGCAGCGCCCCTTTGATGAAATGCTTCTGCAGGAACGGATAGATGATGACGACCGGCACTGTGGCCACGACGATCGTCGCCATCTGCAGCCCTTGCGGCGTCAGCCGGGAGGAAAGTTCCAGCACCGATTCGCCGCCGGCCGAGTCCATATCGAATTGAGAAATAAGATTATATAGGTAGAGCTGCAGCGGCTGCTTGGACCGGTCGGTCACGTACAGGAGCGGTCCCAAATAATTGTTCCAATGGCCGACTGCATAGAACAGCATGAGCGTTACGTTAATCGGCATCGAGAGCGGCGTCACGATGCGCCATAGGATCCGGTATTCGTTCATGCCGTCGACGCGCGCCGCCTCGAACAGCTCCTCCGGGATCGACCGCAGGAAGGTGATGCACAGCAGCATGTTGAAGGCGCTGAGCGCGCTCGGGATGATCAAGGCCCAGATCGAATCGAGCAGATGCAGCTCTTTGATCAGCAGATACATCGGCACCATCGGCGCCTGGAAAATCATCGTGAAGATAATGAACAGCATAATCGGCCTGCGTCCGCCCAGCCACGCTTTGGACAACGGGTAGGATGTCAGCAAGGTCATGACCATATTGATTGCGGTGCCGATGACGACGATCATGATCGTTACGCCGAACGAGCGCCAGAACACCGCATTATGAATGACGAAATCGTAATTGTCCAGATTAAAGCCGACCGGCCACAGCCGTACCTCGGAATGCATGATCGCCTCGTTCGAGCTGAGCGAGCCGGCCACCACGTAGAGCAGCGGGATCGCGACGGCCAGACAGCAGATGGCTAGCAGGATCGCATTGACCGCGTCGAACGTTCTTTCTCCCATGGAGCGTTTGATTCTCATCGCGTCTTCAGTCCCTCCATCCTAATAAATGCCTTCGCCGGTCGTCCAGCGGCTGACGCGGTTGGCGATGACGAGCAGGACGAAGCCGATGACCGACTTGAACAATCCGATCGCCGTCGTGATGCTGTACTGCCCCTGCAAAATGCCGACGCGGTATGTGTAGGTGTCCAGCACGTCGCCCGTCTCGAACGCGGCGGGAGTGAGGAACTGATAAATCTGCTCGAAGCCGGAGTCGAGAATATGGCCGATTTTGAGCAGAAGCAGAATCATGATCGCGGGCAAGAGGCCCGGCAGCGAGATGTGCAAGAACTGCTTCCACCGGTTCGCCCCGTCCATCTTGGCCGCCTCGTACAACGATGGACTAATACCGGCCAGCGCCGCGATGAAGATGATCGCATTCCAGCCCATCTCCTTCCAGATGCCGGAAATAATGATGACCGGTCGGAAGTATTCGGATTGCTGCAGGATGCCGCCGTCGGCGCCCATACCGGAGAAGATCGACGCGAACAGGCCGTTCGTCGGCGAGAGCAGCATGTACGACAAGCCGAAGACGATCGTCCACGACAGGAAATGCGGCAGGTACAGCACCGTCTGCACGATGCGCTTGTACGCCATCTGGCGTACCTCGTTGAGCATCAGAGCGAGCAGAATCGGCAGCGGGAACGCGAACACGATCTGATACAGGCTGATGACGAGCGTATTCTTAATCAACCGCCCAAAATTCGGGTACTCGATCAGCTGCCGGAACCACTTCAAGCCGACCCATTCGCTGCCCGAGAAGCCTTTGAAAATATTAAAGTCTTGAAAGGCGATGAAGCTGCCCGTCAGGGGCAAATACTTAAACACCAGGAAGTACAGCAGGCCGGGCGCCAGCATGATGTAGAAGGCGCGGTGACGGAGGAAGTACCGCCACGGCCCTCTCCTGGCGGCAGCTCGTTCGGCACCCGGTCGTGCCGCTTTCGCGAGCGAGGTCGTCGTCATTATCAGGTCTCCCCTAATGGTATTTGTCGTTCGTAAGCTCATTATAGGTTGACCGCCGGACCCCAACAATGTGGGTGGAATTCGATTTAGTGCAGTGATCGTCCACTTTCTTCCTCGCCCCTTCCCCCTCCAGTGGAGGGGAACCAAAGGGCTTCGCCCTCTGGACACCCTTTTTCGTGCTGCCACCATTGTTCGCATTCGGCGGGTTGGCTTGAGCACGGCACGCTTTTGTCCTGACGGACAAAGCTTCAGTGGGTCCTTTCGGATGGAGCCCGCTTGTCCTTCGGGCAGGCTGTTGTTCGAGCTTCGTTCGCCACGTTTTGCCTTGTGTTGGTATCCTGTTGGGTTTATGCGTTTGATGAGGCTCTGCGCTGACCTTCGCTTTCGTCCGCTTGGGCGGACACGCTTTACTATTTCTTATCCCCCAAAAAAATCCGACACGGCCAAAAAATGCGGCGCTTACGCAATCGAATGTAAGCCTTTACAATTCGGTTTACAGGAGCAAGCAAGCGAAGCCATTCACGTGCGGCTCACTCACGAACAGCGTTACTGGCCCAAGGAGGGCTTGGCTCTAACGCGCCGAAATCAAAGGAGGCATTCACAACGATGCGTGCGAAATCCAAACAAGTACTGACCGCGGCGACAAGCCTGATCCTCGTCGCCGGACTGGTCGCGGGATGCGGCAACAACGCGAATTCGGGGAATAACGCGAACTCGGGCGGTGCCGAGCAGACGAACAATGGCGGCACGGAAACGAATGCGGCGGCAAACAGCAACGCGCCGGCCGACGGCGCAAGCTCGGAGCGTTACGCAGAGACCGTCACGCTGAAGATGCTGATCGACAATCAAACCTCGACCGAAGGACTCAAAGCCGTCACGGACGAAATCGAGAAGCGCTTCAACATCAAGACCGAATACGAGCTCCGTCCGGGCGGGGGCGAAGGCGACAATCTCGTGAAGACGAGACTCGTCTCCGGCGAAATGACCGACCTGAACTTCTACAATGCCGGCTCCCTCTTCAAGTCGCTCCAGCCGGAGAAATATTTCGTCGATCTGACGAGCGAGCCGTTCATGCAGAACGTCATGGACTCGTTCCTCCCGACCGTCAGCGTCGACCGCAAAGTCTTCGCTGCGCCAAGCGGCTCCTCGCAAGCCGGCGCATGGCTGTACAACAAGAAGGTCTATGCCGAGCTTGGCCTCGCCGTGCCGAAGACGTGGGACGAATTGATGGCGAACAACGAGAAGATCAAGGCCGCCGGCAAAACCGCCGTCATCGGCTCCTACAAGGACAGCTGGACGTCCCAGCTCATCCTGCTCGCGGACTACTACAACGTTCAAGCCGAGATGCCGACGTTCGCGGACGACTTCACGAACAACAAGGCGAAATTCGAAACGACGCCTGCGGCGGTGCGCGGCTTCCAGAAGCTTGCGTCCGTGAAGAATTACATGAACAAAGACTACCTGGCGACGACGTACGACCAAGCGCTCAAAATGCTCGTCGACGGAACCGGCGTCCACTACCCGATGCTGACGTTCGCGCTCTCCAACATTTTCGCCACCTACCCGGACAAAATCGACGACATCGGCGTCTTCGCCCAACCGGGCGATAGCGCGGACAAGAACGGTCTGACCGTCTGGATGCCGGCTGCCATCTCCATCTATAAGGAGAGCAAGAATATCGAAGCCGCCAAAAAATGGATGTCCTTCTTCGTCACGCCGGAAGCAATGGCGCTCATGGCAACGAAAGCAAAGCCGGAAGGTCCTTACGTGATCAAAGGCGCCATGCTGCCGGACGACGCCTACGGCGGCGTCAAAGATATGATGCCGTACTTCGATAACAACGCCAACGCGCCGGCGCTGGAGTTCCTCTCCCCGCTGAAGGGACCGAACCTGCCGCAAATTACGGTCGAAGCCGGCGCGGGCATGAAATCGCCGGAGGACAGCGCGAAAGCCTATGATAAAGATGTCGAGAAGCAAGCGAAGCAGCTCGGAATCGCCGGCTGGTAAGCGAACGGAACCGACCGACGGGGGCCCTGCCGAGCGCAGGGTCCCTGTCGTAAATAGGATTTGGGAGCGATCATAATGACAAAGCTGAGCAAGCATTACTATAGCTATGCGTTCATCCTGCCCTTGGGCATCATCTACTTCATCTTCTTCCTTCTGCCGACCGTCATGTCGTTCTTCTTCAGCTTGACCCGCTGGGATCTGGCGGACTGGGAATTCATCGGCTTGGAGAACTACGTCACGTTCTTCTCCGAATCGTCGCTGACGATCGGATTTCGCAACACGCTCATCTACGCGGTCGTCACCTGCGTGCTGAAGGTCGCGCTTGGCCTGCTTTTGGCCGTTGCGCTGACGTCCAATTTGAGAAGCAAAGGCTACTTGCGCTCCGTCGTCTTCTTCCCGACCCTGCTGAGCACGATCGCCGTCGGCATCGCGTTCAGCACGTTGATGCATCCGACCCAAGGCTTGATTAATCAAGGCTTGTCTTACTTGAATATCGTCGGACCCGATTGGCTCGGGGATACGAGCATCGCGCTGCTCTCCGTCGCCTTCGTCGATGTATGGAAAGGCGTCGGCATGGCAACCGTCATCTATATCGCGGGCATCATGTCCATTCCGCAAGACTATTCCGAGGCGCTTCAGATCGACGGCGGTACTGCCTTCGACAAGTTCAAGCACATTACGATTCCCCTGACCGCCCCGGCGATGAATTCGGTAATCATCCTGTCCTTCATCGGCGGGCTCCGCTCATTCGATCTCGTCTGGGCGATGACCAAGGGCGGACCGGGCTTCAGCACGGACCTGATCGCTTCGATTATTTATAAGCAATACCAAGGCGGCTTCTACGGCCTCGCGACCGCAGGCAACGTGATTCTATTCATCGGCGTCTCCTTGCTCGCCTTCCCGCTGTTCATGCTGCTGTCCAAGAGAGAGGTAGACCTATGAAGAAACGCAGCGCAGTCCGCTTATTCTGGGAAATCGTCGCCATCGCGCTTTCGGTCGGCATTTTCTGGGTTCCGTTCTATTTCGTCATCGTCAACTCGTTCAAGGACCGGACGGAGTCGTCCCTGCTCAACATCGATTGGCCGAAGTCTTTTCATATTGTCGATAACTATAAAGAGGTGCTGACCGCGCAGGACGGCATGGTCATCCGCGCCTTCTGGAACAGCACGCTGATCACGCTGCTCTCCATCGTCGTCCTGGTCATCGTGTGCGCCATGGCCGGATACGTGCTGCAGCGACGCGCCGACCGCTGGTCCGGGCCGATCAATTTTCTCATTCTGGCTGGATTAATGATCCCGCCGGCGATCGTGCCGACGATCTGGGTGCTCGACTCGATCCATCTGTACAAGACGATCACGGGTATCGTGCTCATCGAGACCGCGCTCGGCGTGTCGTTCGCAACGATTTTGTACAAAGGCTTCATGGCGACCATCCCGCGGGAGATCGACGAAGCGGCGCTGGTCGACGGCTGCGGTCCGGTCCGGATGTTCTTCCAAATGATTTTCCCGCTGCTCATGCCGGTCAACTCGACGGTCATCGTGCTGTCGGCCGTCGGCATCTATAACGACTTCGTCAATCCGCTGTACTTCCTGCCCGGCGCGAAGAACGCCACGATCCAGCTGACGCTCTATAACTTCACGAGCATGTACAACACGTCGTGGAACCTGCTGTTCGCGGATATCATCTTAATCTCGCTGCCGCCGCTGATTTTGTTCATTTTCTTTAATAAACGGATTGTGGCGGGGATGACGGCTGGGGCGGTGAAGGGGTAGTACCCCTTTGATCCCCTTTTCTCACGCAACCCTCGGTGTTTCTACCTCCCCCTTCCCCCTCCGCCGAGGGGAACCATAGGACTTCGCCCTCTGGACTCCCCATTTCGTGCTGGCTTGTTTGTTCGCGGTCGGCGGGTTGCTTCGAGCTGGCACGCTTTTGTCCTCGCGGACAAAGCTTCAGTCGGTTTTGAAGTCTAACGTTTTTCCTTAACCTAACAGCATTGCCCTCCGCCGAGGGGAACCAAAGGGCTTCGCCCAAGCGTATGCTTCCGAAGTGCGTTTTCCGTTGAAAAACGCTCAGGACACCCAATTTCGTGCTGCCACGATTGTTCGCGGTCGGCGGGTTGGCTTGAGCTAGGCACGCTTTTGTCCTGATGGACAAAGCTTCAGTAGGTTTTTCATTTAGTTAAACTGATGTGTCTTTTCTGAGGGCAGCTCGCTTGTCCTTCGGACAGGCTCTTGTTCGAGCTTCGTTCGTTACGGTTTGCCTTGGGTGGTATCCTGTAGGGGTTCTGCGCTTGATGCGGCTTCGTGCTGACCTTCGCTTACGTCCGCTTGGGCGGACACGCTTTACGCCCTCGGAGCCACTGTTCAGTGAAAATTATGTTCTAGACTGAAAACCTTGATCAGACGGGTTTAAATAGATTGGAAATCGTCAGACTTCGAAATTTAAGTATTAGACTGACTATAAAAATGAAAGAGCGGCGGACCAAGACTTGAAAAATAAAGTCTTAGACTGCCGCTGTCTGAGTTCAACTAACGTTCTTATAGCTTAACGGCTGCGGCCAGTCTACAACTTTATTTTCACGGTCTAATACTTTATTTTTCAGTCTAATACTTTATTTTTACCGAACAGCCCGTACGGAATCGTCCGCACCGGGCAATGGTATCCGGGCTCCCTCCCAGAGTCTGCGGAGCCAAGTCTCAGGGGCGGCTTGTTCGGAGGAGAATTACGATTCGTTAGAATAACGGGGGATTTTTCCCCCTAGCCTGACAATTCTGTATTCCAATCGCCGTATTCTATGACAAAACGTTCAACTTTTTCGCACATACTTAACGATTCGTCAGAGCGTGATATAATTTCCAACAAGGAGGATTGTCATGGACGAAATCGATCTTCAGATCTTGCGGTTGCTTGAAGAAAACGGAAGACTCACTCACGAGGAGATCAGCCGGCTGCTGCATATTTCCCGCCCGACCGTTCACCAAAGGGTGAGCAAGCTGGAGAAAAACGGTGTAATTCGGGGATACCGGTGCGTGGTGGATTGGAGGAAGCTGGAACAGAAAATCAAAGCCCTTATCTTCGTCAAGGTCAAATGCCAGAATTACAGCGAGCTGGCGGGCATCGTTGTAGAGCTGCAAATCCCGGGTGTCACCCTCCTGGAATGCCAGCGTCTTGCGGGCGAGTGGTGTATGCTCTTGAAGGTGCGGGTTTCCGCCCCGGAGGATATCACCAGGCTGATCGATCATTTGGTCAAGTTCCCGGAAATTCTGGAAACCTCCACAACCTTCATCCTGTCTACCATACTTGAAAACGAAATAAAAGAAATATAAGAATCACGAGCAGAGGAGAAGAACCGAATTGAAAACACGGAGTGTACCGGATCAAGTTTCATCTATTAAGGGTTCAACACCTTGGATCGTTATCATCGCTCTGTTATCCGTCTACATATTCTGGGGCGGCACTTACTTGGGCATGAAGGTAGCTATCGAAACCATGCCTCCATTCTGGATGGCGGGAACCCGGTTTCTCATAGCCGGAGGCGTGCTTTACGTCTTAGCCCGGATGCAAGGTGAAGGCCGGCCCTCTGCCCGGGAATGGCGAGGAGCCGGGATCGTAGGGGCATTGCTGCTGTTGGGAGGCAACGGGATGGTGGCATGGGCGGAGCAGCGGGTCCCTTCGGCTATCGCATCCATGCTGGTCGCGACCGTTCCTCTATGGATCATCGCCTTCAACTGGGCTGGCAGCCGAAAGGCGCCCGGCATAGGGACTATTGCGGGTGTCATCCTGGGGTTCAGCGGAATCGTGGTTCTGGTCTCGCATACAGGCGGTGAATCCGACAAAAGCCTGGATGCCATTGGTCTGATCACCCTAGTGATTGCCTCCATCTGCTGGTCGGCCGGCTCCATGTACTCCCGCAGAGCCCGTTTACCCAATTCGCCGATGATGTCCACGGCGGTCCAAATGCTTGTGGGCGGTGCCCTGCTTCTCATCGCTTCCTATTTTATGGGGGACTGGTCCAAGCTTCATCCGAGCGACATCTCCCTGCGTTCTTACCTGGCATTGGGCTATTTAATCTTCTTCGGCTCCATATGCGGCTACACCGCCTACATCTGGCTGCTGAAAAGTGCGGATCCCACCTGGGTATCCACCTACGCCTTCGTCAATCCGATTGTCGCGTTATTCCTGGGCTGGTGTCTGGCCGATGAGCAGCTTACCGTCAACTCTTTGGTAGCCTCCGTCATTATTATCGCTGCGGTTATTGTGATCACCGTATTCGGGAGGAAGCCGCAGAGCTCTACTACTCGGATTCAACCATCAAACGTTACCGCAGCTGCAACCTCCAAAAGATAATTCTCAAGCCTCCTATGGGACATCCATGGGAGGCTTGTTTGCTTGTTTGGCTAGAGCAGCTCTTTATGGCGCGGGATAAGATACTCGCGTTCACCGGAAATCACAGCTAATAGTTAGCAGCCAGAAATTCATAGAAACTCCATTAGAGTTCAACAACTACCCGAGAATTTTACGGCAATCACTACATGTTCTTGTCATTTACGGCTAAGGATATATGTTCTTGTCATGCACTTTTGACAAGAACATATATCCTTAAAAAGAAAAAACCGCAACATATGCGGCCTATAATGAATATATGTTCTTCCTCCGACAATGGCAGTAAATGACAAGAACTTATATAGTTATCCGATCTCCCTGTATGTTTGTAAGCTGCCCTCTCAGTGATTATTAAGCTAATGTCTCCAGTTAGCTTAACAACTTAGTGCGAATTGAGGAAAAAGTGAATATCGTCCAACGCACTTGTTGCATGGGATCTAACAAACTCATTTGGATCATTTAATGCGTTACGTACAATGGGAAGAACTTTGTCTTGTTCCAGATCACCGTGAATCCTGGCAAGGTGACCAAAACACAAGATCGCTATCCCTCTGACGTTTGGATTCTGGTCGGAACTGCAGCGAATACATATTTCCTGTACAGCTTTCCAATCATCATTATGAAAGGTAAGTGCCAGTAGAGCATCTACGACTTTCTTAACTTCACCCGAGTGCAAAGCCTCCATCGCTTTGTCGTAATTGTATCCGTTAATTTCTTGGTAACGTTCGTTATTCAGTCTTCTCACCGCCTAACATGATCATTAAGCTATCGTTCCCAGTTAGCTTAATCACCGCTTAACTGCTTTGAGATATATTCCCTCGGTTTTTACTGCTATCGCTGATTTTACGTCTTGTTCTTTGATTTTATACAATTCCGTACCTATCTGATAAGTGTTTGAAAAAGCATCTACAACATAGTGCTGTCCACTTTTATTGGAATACGACTTCACTTCTCCGACTTTCTGTTCAATACTTTCGTCCTTCACTTCCTCATCAGTTACCATGTAGTTCAATCCCTGAAAAATGACGATTTTCAATGATTGTTCATCTGTTACTTCTGCGTTGTCGCTATCCGTACATGAGGATAACAAGCCTATAAACAAGACAAGAAATAAACTGAGTATGATTCTTTTCTTCAAAAAATTCTCGCCCCCCGTTCTTGCGATTATAAGTACCCTGTTAGACGAACCTGTTTTACATAATGTTGCTGTAATCTGCCCGTTAGCGCAACGACGACAGCCGATCTATCTGGCCGGCTGCCGTCGTTGGTTGTTGAGCTATCGTTCTCCGATAAGTTGAAGGAAGTGGGTCTGAAATAGCCTTAATTTTTCAAATCCGGATTCTTAATTGCATCCAATACCCCCATGGAATACTCTAAGAGCTTGAGAGTGCTTTTCGGATAAGCAGCGTCTGGTATATTGACCGGTTTGAAGCTCAAATTTTCCAGTTCCTCTATTATTATCTTTTCAATATCTTCGGTCAGCTTGGATATATCCGCAGGATGATGAACTCCTCTTGATATTATTTCACCGACCTGTTGACCGAACAACGGCAACTTGAGGAATTCTCTATAAAGCCACTTTTCATATGGAGCATACCTATGATTCAGTAGAAAAACAACTTTCATAATATGTTCTACATATCTGCCCCATAACAGACTAGCTGAAATGATATCTCCGCGCTTAACTGACCTTTTTACATATTGAACATCCCATTTCCATGCTTCTTGAAGATGAGAAGCCAACCGCTTTTTCCAAACATCTTCAGAGTAGTATTTTTTAAACGAATCAAATCGGTTAGACATTTCTCCGAATTCATCGTAAAAAATGGGGTAGTGCGTTATTTCGAAGAGTTTTTCCTCAGAAATATTCAACCATTCAGTATCAGAAACCGGAGCATAAGTGACTCCAATCTTAACCATCATAAACTCGTCATTATTCAAGATTGGACAGGAGTACTTAGCCTCTTCAGGATTTGACCAACCATACCCCAAATATTGTTTCGGTAAGAGCTCGAGAGCTATCCTTAAATTCTCTATATAGCTTGATTTAATTTCTTTTGGCAACCAAATTGCAAAGCCTGGTCCCCATCCGTGGTCACGAGAAACTTCGTCATCGTTCCCATGGCATTGTGACCCTCCTCCTAATCCTGCTGCTAAGTAGGGTAATACTTCTGGGGCAGTTTCTTTAATCCTTGGCAATCCTTCTTGAAAAAAGAATAGCTTACAAAGTTCAAGCCCTTTCATAATTCCCCTCCTTGTCGCTTGCGTTTATCGCCCCTCCATATTAACACATATTGGAATTAATCTGCCCGTTAGCGCAACAACGACAGCCGATCTTTCTGGCCGGCAAGGTCCCCCACCTTTCGTAACAAAAAACGAAGAAGCCATAAAAAGGTAACACCGTTTGCAAAAAAAAAGAAAAGACACCCCCGCGGGATGCGGGGATGTCGCTAGCTGCATGTCATTCAATGATCGTTTGAGGCGGTCGCTGCATGGTAACGCGCTGATTTTTGTTTTCCGTTCAGCCGGCAAATGAGGAGAGCGGCCACAATCGCAACCGCGACACCTGCCGCGCCAAGCCATGGAGTGAACGAAAGCGAGACCGTTTCGATCGCGGCCCCGCCGAGTCCAGCGCCCGCAGCCATTGACAGCTGCATCATGGACTGATTCAGGCCGAGCATAACGCCGGTCGCTTCAGGCTCAATAGTTGTCAAATGATACTGCTGCGTCGGCCCCGTCGACCATGCGGAGAACGACCAGACCAATAGAATGGCGATAACGCCAGCCGGTGAATCCGTCACAAGCGATAGAAGAACCAGCATCAAGATATGAATCGCCATCCCGCCGAGCAATGTGCGATAAACGCCCCACCGGTCCGTACTATAACCGCCGAGTTTGGATCCGATCAGACTGGCAATTCCGAATACGAGCAACGTTCCGCTCAGATAACGCTCAGGCAGCCCCGATACCTGAAGCAGGAACGGAGACAAGTACGTATAGGCGATGGAATACCCTCCGACCCAGAAGAAGGTAACCGATAATCCCAGCGCGACTTTAGGCTTCTTCAAGAGACTGAGCTGCTTCCGCAGCGGGATAGGCGCATCCCCTTTAACTTCAGGAAGCGTAAGCGCAAGGATGACAATAGCGACGATGCCAAGCATTGCGACTGCTGCAAATACGGTCTTCCAGCCATAAACGTTCGCGATCACCCGGCCAAGGGGGACGCTGATAATTAACGATGCGGTAAAGCCCATAACAACCGTGGCGATAGAACTCGCCTGCCTCCCTTCGGGAGCGATTTTAGCAGCAATATTCAGTGCGGTCACAACAACCGTCCCTGCGCCGACGGCCATGAGAATGCGAGCGCCCATAAACCACCCATACCCTGGAAGCACAAAGGCGAATATGTTGGAAATCACAAATAACCCCACACTGTACAAAATCAGTTTCTTCCTGTCCATCCTGGCCGTCATTGCCATGAGGATCGGCGTGAATAGCCCGTAGACCAAAGAGAAAATCGTAATCAATTGCCCGGCTGCAGCAAGAGAAACATCCAAAGCGCCAGCCACCCGGTCCAGAATCCCGGATAAAACATACTCGGACGTACCGATCAAAAAGCTGACAAGGGCAAGTAAATAAATTTTCCAACTGTTTGACATTGGAATATCTTCAACTCCTTTATTCAAATTCGATTTATACAAAGATGATTCGTGAATTATCGATATGTTAATTTCAATAAGACATATCGCAAATTATCGATGTATCACACCAAAAAAAACGGATTCGCATCACGAACCCCTTTTTCTCCTACATATCCTCTCGCATGTAATCGGCAAGCCTGGATATCGCTTCCTCATTTCGCAGATAGTACGTATATTTGCCGATTCGTTTGGTCTTAATTAAGCCCGCCCGCTGAAGCATTGTAAGGTACTGGGATGCGGTCGACTGCGTCATGTTCAGTTTTTCGGTAATTTGACTTACGCACACCCCGATTTGTTCCATATCCACTCCTTCATGGGGATGAAAATGAAGATTGGGTTCTTTCAGCCATTGCAAAATCTGGAGCCTTGACTCATTCGACAACGCTTTAAAGACGTCTATTGGTTTCATACGCCTTATTATATCGATCTTTCTCGATATGTCAATTGATAAGACCGTCTGGATTTGCACGGACTTGAGTCCGAATTTCAATCCCACTATCTTTTTAATCGGCCGCCGCAGTGATTTATAAAGCTATCGTTTCTACGTTAGGACTTCATTTGACCCAAAAAGATAATTTAGTCCAAGGCTTGGATAACCCATTCTCCATTCGATTGTTTTCTGATCCAGAGCATAAACGTTCTATACTCCTCGCCCTTACTATTTTTGCAATTTGCGTATGCTGTTGCGAATGTTCCCTCTTTATTAAAGGTAAACTCAGCATCGGTGAAGGTTACCCCATCGCTTATCTCTTCTAAATACCTCCAATAATCATCCACTGCCTCTTTCTCGGTAAACTTTTTGGAGAACTTAGTTATGTCATTCGACACGTAAGCATCAACTAATTCCTTGACAATCGAGTAGATTTCCTGATTTCGCTCATCATTCGGATATTTAACTTCTTTCATTATAGATGCTTTATCAATATGTTTTGGCGCTAGCTGGGTATCACCATACGCATGAGCATCTAAACTGAAACTAAGCACTAAGACTGAAATCATACCCCGCCAAAACAACGGAAACACCTCCATTTATCTTCCTAATATTCCTAACTTTTATCGAATTATCCTGACAGTTAGCGTACGGTAGCGGCTGTTCTACAACTTTATTTTCACGGTCTACTACTTCATTTTTCAGTCTACTACTTTATTTTCAGCTCACAGCCACACCTCGAACAAAAATAGCAGCCTCAGTCGGTTTTCCGACCAAGACTGCCATGCTATTACTCCGTTTTCTCCGCCTCCGCCAACTGTTTGTTCGTCCGATCCAGCTCGAGCTGCCCTTCGTTCTGAATGGACGTCATCGCCTCGTCCAGGCTTTTGCTGCCGGATACGACCGCTTGCAGCTCTTTGCCCGTAAGCTGTCTGAACGATCTGTTGAAATCGCTCAGCGTGTGCATATGCACGGACTGTCCTCTAGGTTGCAGCGTATAGAAGGGATCATAATTGACGCCATCATTGGACGTATTATACTGTGTCCGGGTCATTAAGTTCCCGTTGTTGGTTTTTGACAGCAGCTTCGCAGCCACATCCCCGTTGATATCCTTCACAAGCTGCCATGCCGCCTTCTTATTCGCCGAATTCGCATTCACCCCGTAGATTTCCGTTAGCGCAAACGAGGAGGAAACGTCGGGATTGGCCGGATCATAGGGTTCCGTGAGCCACCCCCAATTGATCGGTTTCTTCCCCAGCGTTGCATACACCTTCATGGTTCCGGCATAAGAAGTTCCTTTCAGCGTCATCGCGGCTTTGCCCGAGAAGAACAAGTCTGCATTCAAATACTCGTCAAAACTCAGTTGCGAATAATCCAGATCACCCGGAAAATAGAAGGCACCCGACTTCTGAGCATCCACGGCCATTCCGAAAGCTTGCTTCCACCCATCGGTCTGAATGGTCACCTTCTTGCCGAACGCATCGGTGTATCGAAAACCTGTCGTGTCGCCGATCGTAAACCCGAGACTCGACAAATGATCATCCATCGTAAATCCATAAACCCGTTCTTCCTCGCTGCCTGTCGTCGGGAACCGCTTCGCCAGTTCGATCACTTCCGGCCAGGTCATGCGCTCGGTCGGAAGCGGCACCTTGAATTTGTCGAACAGGTCTTTATTATAATAGAGGGCATTGGCGGAAAAATACGGCGATATCCCGAATAATTTGCCGCTGCCCTGCTCTCTTAACAACTGCAAGGAAGCGGCCAACAGATCGGCGCTCTTGAAATCTTCCTCGACGAGCATCGGTTCCAAATCCAACAGGGTGCCCTTCTCAACAAGCTCGCTATATTGCGTCACGGTGTTCATCAAAATCACGTCGGGATTTTCCTTCTCGATGAGATCAGGTTGAGCCGCCACGACTTCAATCTCGATATTGGGATACTTCAGATTGAACGCATTGCCATATTGCTGATTGAACGTATCCTCATCAACATACATGACCTTCAGCTGCCCTGCTTCATTTGTATCTAAGGCATAATCCTCATTGTCATCGCCGCTGCAGCCTTGAACTAAAACAGCAGAAACGACCACAAGTGACGCGAACACCCTTTTGGGCCCCTTCATCTTCAACCCCCTCCTTTCTTTGTCTTATCGGCCTTTCGCAAGCCTCTTGTTCAGCATATCCAACTCGAGCTGCCCTTCGTTCTGCAGCGTCGCTAACGCCTCGTCCATGTTCTTGCTGCCGCTTACGACTGCCTCCAGTTCTTTATTCATAAGCGGTCTGAACGATCTGTAGAAGCTGCCCAGTTTGTACAACATCGACTGCCCTCTTGGCTGAAGCGAATAGAACGGATCATAATTGACGCCTTCATCGGGCTTATTGTATATTGTGCGGGTCATCAAACACCCACTGTTATTGGATCGAGAAAGCAGTCTAGCAGCCTCATCCCCATTAATTAACTTCACAAGCTGCCATGCCGCCTCCTTATTGGCCGAATTCGCATTTACCCCATAGATCTCATTGAGATAGAACGAGGAGGAAACATCGGGATTGGCTGGATCGACAGGTTCCCTGAGCCATCCCCATTTGACCGGCTTGATCTTCCCGGACGTTGCGACATGCTTCATATAGTCGGCATAATAAAATTCTTTAAGCGTCATCGCGGCTTTGCCGGATATGAACTTGTCTGCTTTCAAGGACTCTTCATAACTTAGCTTGGAATAGTCCAGATTTCCTGGGAAATAGAAAGCTCCCGACTTTTGAGCATCCGCAACCATTCCGTAAACTTGCTTCCATCCATCCGTTCGAACGGTCACCTTCTTGCCAACCGAATCGGTGGTCTGCAGTCCTGACGTCTCTCCGATGGTTAACCCAAGGTCAGACAAATAAGTGTTCATCGTAAACCCGTAAATCCGCTCTTCCTCACTGCCTGCCGTCGGGAACCGCTTCGCCAGTTCAATCACTTCCGGCCAGGTCAAGCTCTTGGTCGGAAGCGGTACCTTGTATTTATCAAACAGGTCTCTATTGTAATAAAGGGCATTGGCGCAAAAATACGGCGATATCCCGTATAATGTGGTGCCGCCCTTCTCCCTTAACAGCTGCAAGGAACCTGGCAGCAGATCGGCGCTCTTAAAGTCCTCCTCTAGCAGCATCTGTTCCAAATCCAACAGTTTGTTCTTCTCCGCTAGTTCGCTATATTGATTTAACGTGTTCATCAAGATCACGTCGGGCTCTTCCTTCTCTATTAATACCTTGTAGTCCTCCTCCGTATTGACGTCAAGCGTATACAGCTGTTGGGTCCCTACGATTTCAATTTCAAGATTAGGAAACTTTGAGCTGATCAAATTGCCATATCTCTGATTGAATGTATCCTCATCCTGATACATGACCTTCAACTTCCCGGGTTCCTCTGGATTAAAGGAGTCATTGTCGCTACACCCTTGAACGAGAATGGCGGAAATGACTATAAGTGACGTTAGCACCCCTTTGGAAAACTTCATTTTTCACCCCCCACGTTATAAAAATACAGCTAGATTCTACCAAATTCCTTTAATTTGTCAATTTTCACTACCGCCTTCTTTTTGGCCGAGTTGATTGATAGTCCTTTTGAGGAAACCTTTATTCTATGGTCTGTAAACAAGATTAGGAAATAAGACGTAAGTCTCGTAGCATTCTAGTCGAGTATCGCTCGCTGAACGGCAACGCCCTTGCATTCATCCGTTGATGAGATCACGGGTGTTTTTGATTGCATACAAAAAAGCTTGATTTCTCAAGCTTTGTTCACTCCTGCGTCAGCGCCTCCCGCAGCTCCTTCATATACATCTCCGGCGTGTAGTCGCGATTGGCGACGAGCAGCTGGGCGTTATCCCACGCGACTTTCTGGGCGGCGGGCGTGAACAGCGCCTCGAACCAGAGCGCTCCGTTCCGGACGCCGCTTATTTTCTCCTGCACCATCTGGGTCAGCGGCGACATCGAGGCGGGCATTCGGTCGAGGTTGAAGCCGGTCAGAAAGCCCATCTCGTTCATCGCTTTGTCGCCATAATTGCTGAACACGTGCTTCATCCAGTCCTTCATCTTGTCATTGTAGGCGTCGGCGGAGAAGGAGGTCGTCAGTCCCGCATTCAGCAGCCAGTCGTTCATCGTGCCGACTCCGCCTTCCACGAGCGGAATATTGAAAAAGCCGATCTGGTCCGCGCCGATTTTATTTTGAGCCGGATCGTTGAAGTCCCGCAAGCTCCAACTGCCCGAATAGTACATCGCCGCCTTGCCCTGCAGAAACGACGAAGCCGCGGAGTTCAGATCCGTCATGTTGACGTTGTCGCCGAGATACCCGTTCAGCCCCATGCTCTGGACGACGCTCGCCGCCTTAATAAAGCCCGGATCGGTCACCTTGAGCTCGCCCTTGGCCACCCGCTGCATGGCGTCATAGCCGTACAGGCGGATGACGTAGCCGTTAATGAGCCGCGTAATCGGCCATTTCACCGAACCGGCGACCGAGAACGCCTGAATGCCGCTGGCCTTGAAGACGGCGGCCGCCTCCAGCATCTCGCTCCAGGTGCGCGGCTCCTGCAGCCCGTATTTGGCGAACAGCCCTTTGTTATACCAGAAGCCTTCGAGATTCATTTCGAGCGGCAGGGCGTATAGCCCTTTGCCTCCGACCATGGACTTCATGAGCTTCACCGCCGTCGGGTTCAGCTCCTCGTACAAGCCCAGCTCCTTGAACGCCTGCTCGAGATCCAGCACGAAGCCGTTGTCCGCCAGCACCTCCAGCGGCTTCCCCGATTCGAAGGCGAACATCTCGGGCAGATCGTTGCTCGCGGCGAGCAGCTGGATTTTCTGCAGCAGATCGGTCGTGTTGACGTTCTCGAATTCATACCGGACATCCGGATGCGCGCTGCCGTATTCCTCCGCCAGCTCGCCGATGATTTTGGCGCTGCCCTGATAATCCAGCATGGACGACACGTATTGAATCGTCTGCGTCTTGTCCTCGACCGTGTTCTGACGGGGAATCTGGCCGGCGCCGGCCGCGCATCCCGACAATAACGCGCCGGTCAACAGCGCGAGCGCGAATGTAACGCATCTTCTCCTCATGCCTTACGTTTGACCTCCTCCGTGCTTAAGCTCATGCTGCTCCCGGTACTGGCTCGGCGTATAGCCGTAATGCTTCTTGAACAGCTCCGTGAAGTGCCGGTACTTGTAATAGCCGACCTTCTCGCACGCCTCGCCCACCTTGAGACCGCTCCGCAGCAGCGCTTTTGCCTGCTCCAGCCGGATACGGGTCACGTACTTGATATACGAGGTGCCGGTCTTCTCTTTAAACAACAGACTGAAGTAGGTGGCATTCATTCCGACGTGATCGGCGACCTCCTGCAGGCTCAGATCGAGATGGTAATGCTTCCGGATATAGTCCTGCGCCTTCTCGATCAGCTGATGCTTCGGCGCCCGGCGCGCTTCTTCCGCCCGCTCCATGAGCGTCTCCATATGGCGACGCAGCCAGGCGAACATCGCTTCCCGCGTGTGCATGCCGCTCAATTCCTGATGCTGAATCGCGGCCGGCTTCCCGGGCTGTCGCGCATCGATGCCCATCTCCTTCACCGCCTGCATGCCGATGTAGGCCAGCTTCAGCATCTCCTGCTCCGCATGCTCGGGATCCAGCCGCTCGCCGACCATCCAGCTATTGAACGCCTCCAGCTGCCCGATCAGGCCGGCTTTATTATTCGTGCGCATATGGAAGAGGATCGCTTCCTCATGTTCGGACATGTTGCCCGGGTCGGCCGCCGTGCCGCCCACATGCTCGATCCGCACCCAGCCCGGCTCTTCCAGGAAACGGCCGTAGCGCAGCGCCCGCTGCGCTTCCAGGTAACTTAGCCTCGCGCCTTCCACATCCCCGTAAGTCTGGCCCGAGCCGAACGTCTCCGACATTTCGGCCGATGCGGACGCGAGCTCTTCCCACGCCGCCTCGACCGGCCACTCCATATGAACGAGCAGCACCGCCCATACCGCGCCCAGCTTCATCACGATATGACGGCAGCCGAGCTGGGCGCTGACGGCGCTCGGAGAGCTCGGGAACACCAGCACGGTTACCGCCGCGATCTGCCGGGCCTCCTCGCCGAAGCAGGCGCGGAAGCGATCGGCCCCCTCCTCCCCGAGCAGCAGCAAATCCATCGCGGCTTTCGCAAGCAGCTCCTCCCGGCTTTCCGCAAGCCGGCTTTCCAGGGCGCTGACCTGCTGCCGCTGGCCAAGCTTCCGCATCGTCCGTTCGAGCGCCTCCTCGACTTTCTCGATCGTGACGGGCTTCTCCAAATAATCGACCACGTCCAGCTTCATCGCGGTCTTGATATAGTCGAATTCGTTAAATCCGCTGAACACGATGCAGATCGTACCCGGCTCCTCTTGCATGACCTGTTCGATCAGCTGCAGTCCGTTCAATCCCGGCATGCGAATATCGGTCATGACGATATCCGGCTTCACCCGCCGGAATAGATCGAGCGCCTCCAGGCCGTTGCCCGCCGTACCCGCGAGCTCGATGCCGTAGCTTGCCCAATCGATATGCTCCTTCAGTCCCTCCAAGACAATGTATTCGTCGTCGATGAGCACCGCTTTCAGCATGCGCGCCGCCCTCCTTCTTCTCTCCGTCTATAAGCGGAACCGGATTTCGATGGTCGTCCCCGCGTCAACCTCGCTCTTGATCGTGAAGCTGCTGGTCGGGCCGTAATAGAGCGCTAATCTCTCTTTGACGTTGCCAATGCCGTAGCCTTGATGAATGGCGGACATCTCTTTGATGCCGATCCCGTCATCCGCCACGATGAACGTGACGATCCCGTCCTCGAGGCGTCCGGTCAGCCGCACGGTCCCTTCTCCGAGCTTGGGCTCCAGGCCATGATAGATCGCGTTCTCGACCAGCGGCTGGAGCAGCAGCTTCAGCATGTCCAGATGCATTAGCTCCGGCGCCACGTCCCCGATATACGTAAACCGGTTTTTGAAGCGCAAATTTTGGATCGTTATATAATGCTCGATATGCTTCAGCTCCTTGAACACGGGGATCGTCTCCTTCCCCTTGTTGAGGCTGAGCTTGAAGCTTTCCGACAGCGCGACGGCCATGGCCGCAATATCGCGATTGTTCTGCTTGATGGCCATCCAATAGATCGAATCGAGCGTGTTGTAGAGAAAATGCGGCTTGATCTGCGATTGCAGCGTCTGCAGCTCGGCCTCGCGCTCCTTCAGCTGGGCATGGATGAGCCGTTCCTCCAGCTGCTGGTTCTCCGAGGAGATCCGCTTGAACGTCTCGCCGATCGCGCCGATCTCATCCTCCTCGAAGGAGGCTAGCTGGGTCTGCGCGCCCGAGCCCTTCGACCAGTCGACCATCAGCTTCTTGATTCGCAGAAGGGGTCGGATGATGCTGCCGGACAGAATAAGGGACAAGATCATCGCGACTGCCGCAATTAAAGCGGCGAACACCCAGGTAATGCTTCCGATCCGGTTCGCGTCCTTCAGCAGCGAACCGCTCTCGACGATATGCATGAGCGTCCAATCCGTCGTCTTGTTGCGGTAGCCGATCGACAGATAACCCTCGCGGCGAAGCTGCTCGAACCATGTTTCCTCGGACATTCGTTCATCTATACGGCTCGCAAGCCCCGGCATCTCTTCATACACGGGCTGCATGCTGCCGCCCGTCGAGTCGAGTACCATCAAGCCGCCATCCTCCGTCTCGTTGACCGCTTCGCGAAACATCGACGTGCGGATATTGATGACCAGCATGCCGAGCGTCTGGAACCGGTCGGGGTCGCGCAGCAGCTTGACGCTGGAGAACGCCTGGCCGGTCGTCGAGCTTTGAAGCACGTTATAACCGAAGAAGACTTCCTTCCCCTTGGCCGCGGTCGCCTGCCGGTACCAGTCGCTGGATGCGATCTCGCGCCTGCCTTCTTGCGTGACGTAATACCCGGTGAAGGCATCCGTGCTGCCGTAGCATACCGACTGGAAGCCCCGGTCGAACAAGCAGATCGAATCGATGTAGCGGGTATCGATCAAGTTCGTCACGACCAGATTCTGCAGCCGGGTCGAGGTGCGGACATCCAGCGGCCGATTGCCGGCATAGCTGGCTTTCAGCTCCGCCCGCAGCTCGGGGTTGGCTAGAATGAGCCGGTGCATATTAATGACATTGCGCAAGAGCAGATCGGCGACTTCGCTGGCGGTCTTCAAATTTTGCACATTGGTGGTCATATGGTTCGCCACGATCGTCGCCCTCGAAATATTCGTCGATATAAAGCCTAGCAGGAGCAGCGGCGGAACGGACAATAGGACCATCGCGGCGAGTATGCGCGTTCGAAGCTTGCGCGGCTTGATGCGCAGCCATAGCTGGCGAAGTGAAAGCTTCATCCTATAACCGCCTTATGGATTAGTCAGGTACAATCCTTTCTATTGTAAGCGATGTCACGTCTAGCGGCGCATGCGAAAAAATCAAAACAAACAATGGCCGTCCAAGCAGCCATTGTTCGTGCGGCAATGTTCATTCTACAACCCATAACGGCGAATCAGGTAAGTCGGCGTGCAGCTCCAGGCATGGCAGTAGCTGTTGATGAGCGGGCTGCCGTAAGGGGAGAAGCTCTTATTGTTCGGGTCATACAGCTCCCAGAACGTATCCGCGCCGTCCTGCGCCATCGCGCCCCAATAGGCTTTCATCTGCGCGATCGCTTCCTCCTTGCAGCCCGCGATGAGCAGCGCCTCGACGAAATGATGCATCATATACGGCGTCATCATCCCGACCTCCGGGCTTTCGGCCTGCAGCCGCAGCAGCAGGTCGCGATTGTCCGCATCGGGCAAAATTTCGGCTAACGCCATCCACACTTGGCCGGCCCACGAGATCTGGCGGTCCGATCCGCTGACGAAGAAGCGCCGCTCCGGGTCCCACAGCTCTCGCATCGTCGCGGCCGCCAGCTCGTTCAGCTTATCCGACAGCAGCGCGGCCGTACCCTCTTCGCCAACCGCCTCCGCCAGATGGACGGCACGCTTCAAGGTGTACAGGAGCACCCCTTGCGACGGCGCTTGCTTGTTTAACCGGTCCTGCCAGTCGATGAACGACCACCACGACTCGTCATCGCGGACGATCCCCGTTTCATCCACCTTCTCAAGCGCCAATTGCACCTGCCTGAATGCGGTCGGCCACAGCTCGCGAAGCGTCTGCCGGTCGTTCGTCGCGGCGAAGTAATCGTACAAGCTGGCGGTGAAGAACAACGAATAATCGAACAAGTACGTGTCGTCCGCGATGACCGACGGCTGGATGAACAGATTGGCCGATACGCGGCCCTGCTCATCCGGCACGCCGGCGAACAAATACAAGCATCGTTTCACCAGATCGTTCTGATTGAACGTCTCGTAATTCGCGAGCGCCTGCAGCCGGAGATCGCCGAGCCATAAGCGCCGGTCCCGCTTCGGGCCGTCCTCGAACACATCCTGCATGCAGTCCGCCAGCGTCCGAATGCTGATCCGGTCGAGCTGCTCGAGCACCGGGTCGGCATGATGGAGCGGGGCAACCTTGCCGCTGTCGGCGGACGTAACCGCTCTGCAGCCGACATCGTGGAACGAGACTTTATACTTCTGCGATGTCGCCATAATCTCGACCTTCACGTAACGGAAGCTGTAACGCCGAGGCAGCTCGACGCGATGCGGCATCACGTCGATGAATATCGTCTCCTCCTGCAGCCAAGCGCTGCTAATCCAGCCGTCATAAGTATCGAAGGGCACCGCGACCTCGACCGGCATTTCGCCGAAGGTCAGCTTGAGCTTCAGCGGAGCGTCGGGCGGACTTCCTACCGTTCTGACATCAAAGGACATATAACCGACCCGATGATCGCCAAAGTCGAGAATGAAGGAATCTCCCTTGCCGAAGCTTCTTGCTTCTAATTCGGCCGCATCCGCAACCGGATTGCAGCGATAGCCATGCACGGCGGCCGAGTCGGCTTCGATCTGAACCAGCCGACGCGGACGAGCAATTGTCTCATTGAGTAGCGGCTTTAGTCGCTCTGCTTCTTCCAGGAACGCTTCGTTACGAATAATGACGGCAGTCGAAGCTTGCATCTTGGCTTGCTCGGTCATGGCGCATAAACTCCTCTCTCATTAGACAGCTCCGAACCGTGCAGCACGGATGGGCACCGGTTGGCGGCTTCCCTTAGGGCAGCAGACGGGACGACCTCCGTCTCCAGCACGAATTTCCCGGACGATTCGCCCACCAGAACGCGGAACGCCCCCGCCGGCACCACCCATCGGTCCTGTCTCGGATCCCAGCCGCTGAAGGCTCTTGCGTTCAAGACCAATTCGACCGTGACCGTCTGGCCGGACTGCACCGGCAGCTTGGCGTAATTCTTGAGCTGCGCCGGCGGTTCGCCAGCCTCTTCAGGGAAGGCGACGTAAATCTGCGGCACCGCTTTGCCATCGCGATCGCCTTCATTGCGGACATCGAAGCTCACTTGCAGGCTCGGCAGACCCTTGATATTCGTCTCTTGAACGCGCAGGTTGCGGTAACGGAATTCCGTATACGACAAGCCATGCCCGAACGGAAATAGCGGTCTCTCTTTGTTGGCGGCGAACCACCGGTAGCCAACATGCAGCTTCTCCGTGTACACGGTGTCTTGTCCGATACCGGGATATTGCCCCATTGTCGTCACGGGACCTTGTCTTTCCGAACTCGGGAAGCTCATCGGCAGACGCCCGGATGGATTGACCTCGCCGAACAGCACCTTGGCGATCGCTTCGCCGCCCTGCATGCCCGGGTACCAAGCTTGAACGACGGCCTTTACGCCGTCCAGCCACGGCATCGCTGCCGGACCGCCGGTATTGAGCACGACGATCGTCTGCGCATTGGCCGCGGCTACCGCTTCAATGAGTCGATTCTGCGAACCCGGTAAGTTCAGGTTCGGTTTATCGAAATTCTCGGTCATATAGTCGTTCGCGAACACGACCGCGATATCGGCTTGCGAGGCTGCCTCGACGGCTTGGGCGATGAGCGCTTCGTCTTCTCCGGCGAACCATTCCAGCGCGATCGACGGCAGCTGGGCTTCGCCGCCGCCGGATGCGTAATGCACCTCGACCGCGACCGGCCGCCCTGCTTCGAGCCGCTTCACCCCCGTCTTATACAGCGAACGCGGCTCCCAGTTATCGATGACGAGCTCTCCGTCCAGCCATAAGCGGGACGCGCCGGAAGTCGGTAAATAAACCCGCCGTCTCCTGCGGAACGAGCGTCCCCGTCCATCTGGCGGAGGCGGGATGCGGCACGCCGGCGAACTGCCAGTTGATGTTCAGATTCGCAGCGGTCTCGGCGCGGACGGGTTCGCCGCTCAGATCGGGCGTGTCGTACGACAAGGCGGCCAGACCGTTCTCGAATGCTTCCGCGGGCACGGTCAGGAACGCAAGCGGCGAAGGATAAACGAAGGACGGACCGGTCGGGACGGGCGCCGTGCCCTGTGCGTACAGCACCTTTCGCCCTTTCCCGGCGCGGCGTTCGATGGCTTGAAGCGGCGTACCCTTCGCCCCGCTTGGCACATGAGCGCTGCCTCCCCCGGACGCGATGAGGTGGACCGCCGCTTGTCCGATGACGGCAATCGTGCCTTGGGCGCCGATCGGGAGCAATCCGCCTTCGTTCTTCAGCAGCACGATGGATTCTTCGGCCAAGCGCAGCGCTTCTTCTTCGCGCATCGTCAGCTGCTCGGCAGGCACCATCCCTTCGCCCGGCGCGCGATCGAACAATCCGATGCGGAACATCTCCTTCAAGACCCGGCCGGCGCTCGCATCGATCAGCGATATCGGCACGAGACCTTGCGCAACGGCTTCCTTGAGCGGTTCGCCATAATAGCGCTTGAACGGAAGCGTCAGCTCATAGTCCAACCCCGCGTGAATCGATTTGACCGTGCTTTGCGTGGCCAGGAAATCGGAGACGACGAAGCCTTCGAAGCCCCAATTATCCTTGAGGATGCGCGTGAGCAGCGGCTGGTTCTCCGCGCCGTGCGCGCCGTTGATCTTGTTGTAGGAAGCCATGACCGAGGCGACCTGGCCTTCCTTCACCGCTGCTTCGAATGCGGGCAAATAGATTTCGCGGAGCGTCCGCTCGTCGATGATGCTGTTCTGCGTGAAGCGGTCGGCTTCCTGATTGTTCGCCGCGTAATGCTTCACGCACGCCATGACGCCCTGCTCCTGAATGCCCCGAATGACCGCCGTTCCCGTCGCGGCCGACAAATACGGGTCCTCGCCGTACCCTTCGAACGTCCGGCCGTTCAGCGGCGTGCGCGCGATATTCACGGTCGGCCCGAGCAGCAGCGAGGTCCCCCGCTCCCGCGATTCCTTGCCGATAATCTCGCCATATCGATAGGCGGCTTCCTGATCGAACGCCGCGCCCAGCGCGACGGGGGCGGGGAGCTGCGTGCCCGCCGCTTCCTCGGGTCCGGTCACGCCGCCGGGGCCGTCGTTCAGCTTCAATGCCGGGATGCCGAGCGCGGCATCCGGCGTGCCTCCGTGCATCATCGCCAGCTTGTCATCCAACGTCATCGCGTCAAGCAGCCGCTGCACCCGCTCGTCCACTGACAGTACCTTATTCATCCAAGGCTTCATGCTCGATCCGCCCTTCCCGATAGCAGTTCTCTATTTACAGTCAACTTTGGCGCGCCAATCCGCTTGCCGGATTACCCGATGCTCGAATATCCGACAGCGGAGGATGGCGCTTGTTAGCGCCGTTAAATCAGGGTTTTACCGTGAACCATCTCCAAGTGCTTGCATGCATCTTCGTATCGCGATATCTTTATTAAAACGCTTTCGCCGGCCGATCACAATTCCGCTTTTACGGATCTCATTCTTCTTTTTACAGCTATTATGCGCAAGATGTGCCGGGACAAGTTCGACTTGGAATGCGATACAAGGTGGAGGATAGCCATGGACCCTATCATGCTGGATCACTACTTGAGGGCAATCAACGAGGTCGAAGCCGAGCAGCTCGCGAGCGGGGAGAACGTGAACGACTTGCCGTTCCCGAATGGACCGGAAGACGGAGAAGCTTATTTTCGCATGCCGGATACGCCCTTCTTTCAGAACGGGCCGATTCATATCCGCAAGCATCATCGCTTCGCGCCCATGCCTCCGCATTATCACAGCTTCATTGAATTGAATTATATCTATTCGGGGGTATGCGAGCAGCGGATTAACGGGGAGAAGGTCGTTTTGCGGGAAGGGCAGGTGTGCCTGCTCGATTCCGAGGTCGTGCACAGCATCGAACCGATGGGCCACGACGACATTCTGATCAACATCATTATGAAGAAAAGCACGTTCTTGTCTTCGTTCTTGAGCCGCTTCGGCTCTAGAGGTATCGTCTCGGACTTCCTGGCGAACGCCATTGCTTCGAATACGAACCACAACCGCTATATCGTGTTCGAATCCGAGCACCACGAAGACCTCCAGCTGTTCATGCGGCAGATGATGTGCGAAGCGTTCGGCAGCCGGGCCTACGCTCAGGAAATGATCTACAACTATATGATGCTGATCTACACCGAGCTCATGCGGGTCTACACGTATCGGACGAACGAGGAGCACCGGCAGCGCCACTCGCGGACGGATCTGCTCCGAATTCTCGACTATATTGAGAAAAACTATCAAACGTGCACGCTGACCGAGCTGGCGAACGCCTTCAACTTCAACGCCAACTATCTGGGCAATCTGCTGAAGAAACGAACGGGCAAGACGTTTATGGAGCTGGTGAAGACGCAGCGCATGATTCACGCCGCCGGCTTGCTGGCCAACACCGAGCAGTCCGTCGCGGATATCGCGCATGCGGTCGGCTATCAGAGCATGGGGTTCTTCTACCAGACGTTCGCCGATTTCTACCGCATGACGCCGTTGGCCTATCGGAACCAGTGGGCAGAGCACGGGGAGGGGGAGCGGACATGAGCATAACGTGCCGAAACAGGTAAAAGGCTGTTCTCCGATCTACGGAGAACAGCCTTTTCATTCACGTTTACATGTCTTCAGACCGGTGAGTTTCAGAATCTCATTTTGATCATAAACAAGTAATAATAGATGGCAGGTAATACAACGACAGCAGATAGTATGGTAATTACAACATGTGCCTTCATTTCGTCTCGTAATACGAATCGCAAAAGCTTATATCCCATAATCCCAATCCATCCACCTAGAGAATTGAGAATGACGTCATCAATATCTGCCGTTCCAATGCCCAGAAGCCCCTGAATGATTTCGACCAATAAACTCACGATAACGATAGTCAACAGATTGAATGCTGCGTTTTTTTTATTTTTAAACAACGCCAAATAGCCGCCAACGGGAATGAAAATAAGGATATTGCCCGCCACATTAGCAAAAGCAAAATCTTTTAAATTAGCAGAGCCGCCAGATATAAATTCACTTATGCTATAAAAGGGAATAAGATTGATTGACCTCATTATTGACCTTTGGCTATCAAATAGTTCCCAAATCGAAACTCTCGATAAGAACAGTATTTTGATTAACAAAAGGTTGTAACAGATGAAAACGCCATATAAAAAGACGCTTTGTATTCGTTCCCATTTATTCATGATGTCTCCTCCTTTTTTCATTATGTTGGATTACATCCGCAATTAGCCGCGATAGGCGTTATAAGTACGTGGAAAGCCCTAGAGAACAAATACCGCTGTGCTTCTTCCACCTCCCAATCCGCGAGAAGAATAGCTTTGTTAGACACATCTTCATATGTAACGATATCGGCAGGCGTTTGGTTGAGATTATGCGAAACCATGCTGGTTCTTTCCCTCAAACGGCAAACGATATCTATTATTGTCACCCGAAGCGCCCTCTTATGAGGAGACGGAAAAAGCCTGCAGGAAGGACTCTGAGCCTTACGTAAAACCGATACTGCGGCTTGCAGTCATGCCAAAAAGGCCGCCCGAAAGATGAGCGACCTCTACCGCTAGATGCTACATGCTATCCCTTCGATCTCGATTCCCCTGCCTACGCATGCCAGACGCGCGGCATCGGCATGGCCTCCTTGCCAAGCTCGGCCCAGGCGTATTTCAGCAGCAGCTCCGACTTCAGGCCGGCGTAATCCGGATCGGCCCATCGGTTGCGAAGCTCGCCCGGGTCCTCCTGCAGATCGAACAGCTCGCCGTACGTCTGGCGGTAGTAGACGGTCAGCTTGTAACGGGCGTCGACGTACGTCTTCTGGTGAATCGTCGTCGGCTCGTGGCGGAATTCGCACAGCGCGTGATCGCGCGCCGACGATTGCAGTCCCCGCCATACGTCGCTCTGATCGACGCCGGTCATGCCGGGCGGGGGCTCGATCCCGCACAGCGACAGGAAGGTCGGCGCCAGATCGACCAGCGACTGGATCGCCGGGTTCTGCGCGCCAGCCGGCACCTGTCCCGGATACCGCACGAGGAACGGCAGCCGGATCAAGTCCTCGTAATGGAATCCGCCCTTGTACTGAAGGCCGTGCTGGCCGAAGAAGTGACCGTGATCGGTCGTGAAGACGACGATCGTGTTCTCGGTAAGTCCCAGCTCGTCGAGCTTATCGAGTATTTTCCCGATATATTTGTCCATCAGACTGATCATGCCATAATAGGTGGCGACCAGCTGCTTGGCTTCGTCGTCCGGCACCAGATGCGAGCGATAGCCGTGAATGCCGTGCCCGGTCTCCAACAAGTGAGCGAAGTCCGGCTCCTGCTCCTGCGTCATGCGAAAATGCGGCGGGTTATGGTCATGCTCGCCGTCTACGAGACCGGGAATCGTTAGCGTGTTCGGATCGTACAGCTTATCCCAAGGCTCGGGGACCAGATAATCGGGATGCGGATCGAAGAAGCTCGCCCACAGGAAGAACGGCTCCTCTTGGTCGCGGTAGTGTTCCAGCCAAGCATTCGTGCGCTCCGCGATCCACGTATTGTAATGAAACTCTTCCGGTATCGCCCACGTGTGCGTCACCGAGGGATCCATCGTGCCGGTCGGCGGCAGGAAATAATCCCGCCAGTTCGTACATCCCTTGTCTTCCATCCAGAGGGCGTAATGCTGGCCGACATGCGCTTCGTTCGTATGATTGCGCGCCAGCTCCACATGATCGAATCCATAGTATGGCCCGTGGAAGGAGCGCCAGAATTCCAGATCCTGCAGCAGCGGGTACGCTTCCAGCGAAGGATATTCGTCCGTCCCCCGCAGCGGCTGAAAATGGGCTTTCCCGATCAGCGCCGTCCGGTAACCGCTCGCCTGCAAGTCCTCGCCGACCGTATGACGGTCCTCGAGCAGCTTCGTCCCGAGCGTCCACGCGCCGTGCTGACTCGGATACATGCCCGTAATGATCGACGATCGGCTCGGCGTGCACACCGGACTCGGACAATACGCCCGGCTGAACGTCGTCCCTTCCCGGGCCAGACGATCCAGATTCGGCGTCTTCAGCTCCGGATTGAACGCGCCGATCGTATTCCAATGCTGCTGGTCGCTCGTAATCAATAGAATGTTCGGTTTGCTCATCCTTGCATCTCCCTCCATGGGCGAGTTCCGTCCATCATTCGCATCATTCGATCTCTTCTCCCCTCCCGCGCTTCGCCTTGAGTTCGAGCGCGTACACCGAGGCGGGGCGCAGCGGGTAACCGCCGTGCGTCCAGACAGCTGCCGGGACGATGCGCTCCCGGGCGGCGATGCGATCCGGCGCGAAGACGGAGTTGATGTCATCGATTGATTCTCCCGTGATTTCATGCAGCACCGCATCCGCTTCGAACTCGAAGCCAGTCAAGCTCAGCTCGGCCGTTACCTCCCGCAGGCTGCGGTTGACGATGAAGACGGTGACGACGCTCCCGTCTTCGCTTGCGCAGGCGGCGACGTCCAGGTCGGGCAGCGCGTCCAGCGCGACCGGCGCCGGCTTGGCCGACCGGACCGCGAAAGTGCCGCAGGCGGCTTCGGCTGGCAGCATCCGACTAATGTTCCGGCTCGCATACAGCTTCATGACTTCATAGGTAGGCGTACCATATACAGTAAGTGGATGACCGCTCCACCCCGGCACCTTGCCGCAATATTGATCCGCATAATAGTCGCCTACCCGAATACAGCCTCCGAGCCAGCCGTTCACGAGATCGGAGAAGCTGCCGATGTCGACGATGTCGCTTGCGCGCAGCATCTCGTTCAAGTTCGCGGCGTTCGCGACCGCGGCTCCCAGCGTGTGCTCGTCCGGCAGCCCTTTGCGGATCGTGTTCGGATAATACATCGTATTGTACTCGGTGATGGCCAGCTTCACGTGACGATGCTTGGCATGCGCGCGAATCTGCGTCTGTGTCCGCCGAATATTGTCCCGGGTCCATTCCGGGAACGAGGCGATCGCCTTGTACCGCTCCTCCGCGGGGGTATCCCGGTTCATCCCGAACCGCCCATAACCGTGGTACAGATGGAGGGTCAAATAATCCATATGCTCCCCGGCGATGTCGAGCACCGTCCGGTTCCAGGCCTGGTCGGTATGTCCGCAAGCGAGCAGGATCACCGAAGGGTCTGCCGCCTTCATCGCCTGCGCGAACGCAACATAGCGCTTCGCGAATTCATCCGCGGAACAAGTGCCGACCTGCCAGTCGCCCCACACCTCGTTACCGATCTCCCAATACCGGACGTTGTACGGCTCAGGATGTCCGTTCGCTGCTCGGCGCGCGCCCATCGGCGTGTCGACGCCGCCGTTACAGTACTCGACCCACTGTGCGGCTTCCTCCGGCGTGCCGGAGCCGTCGTTCACGCAGATGAGCGGCTCTACCGCAAGCTCCCGGCAGAACCGGATGAATTCGTCCGTGCCGAAATATTTGCTCGCCCAGCCGCCCCACGCTTCGTTGTAATTGACGGGACGCTCCAGTACGGGACCGACCCCATGCTCCCAGTGGTAAGCGCTGATGTAATTCCCCGCGAGCCGCATCATGCCTGCGTTCAGGGGCCTTGCCATCTCGATAACCTCGCGCTTCACCTCGCCGACGTGATCCTCCGGCAGCAGCGACACATGGTCGAGCCAGAGCATGCCGGTCGACACGTGATCGCTCCATCTCGGGTGTTCGGCCGGCACGTATACGCGGAGTTCGGCATCGTGACAGGCGCGGGCGATGTCCAGCCGCGCCTCGTAAGTCCGCCAGTTATGGCTGATAAGGTCGATTCGGACCAGACCAAGCCGCTCCTCCGAGCGCCGGTCGACCGCTTCCACAAGCACGTAGCGGAGCTCAATCGAAGCCCGCGCGACCAAGCGAACCTCGTAGCCGAGCGGACCTCTGAGCGCAGCCCGCTGCGCAAGACCCGCATACGCCTCGTCGTCGCTTCGAATATGAATGCGCTGCGCGCGGCCCGAATGCCGGGGAGCCGGCGACTCGAGCGCATAGCGCGTATTCCGTCCGTTCGTGTAGGCGCTCCAACTGCCGGATACCAAGGCCGTCCCTTCGGCTTCGCTCTCGAAATCCATATCCTTGAGCGGATAAGCAAGCATCGCGTCCATATGGTCGCGAATGTCTTCCACGAAGTGGCCGAACAAGAACGGGTTGATCGTATGCCCGCTCTTCGTTCCGCCGTCAATCGTAATCCTCGCGTTCGTCATTCCCTTCAACCTCCCGGATGTGTTAGCCTTTGATCGACCCAATCATGACGCCTTTGACGAAATGCCGCTGCACGAACGGATACATCAGCCACACGGGCAGACTGGAGATGATGATGACCGCGTATTTGATGCTTTCGGCCAGCAAAATTTTGTCCTCCAGCCCCACGTTGCCGTCAATGGCATCGGATTGGCTGATCATCAAGATTTCGCGCAAAATGAGCTGCAGCGGATAGAGCGATTCCGTCCGAATGTAAATTAGCGCGTTAAAAAACGAGTTCCAATGGCCGACCGCGTAGAACAACGCCATGACGGCGATAATCGGCTTCGACAGCGGCAAAATAATGTTCAGCAGCAGCCGCCAGTTCGTGCAGCCGTCGATGAGCGCCGCTTCCTGCAGCTCCCAGGGGATGCTCGACTGGAAATAGGTACGCATAACGATCAAATTGTACGTCGAGATCGCGCCGGGAATGATGAGCGCCCACATTGTATCGACCATGCCGAGCGACTTGACGAGCAAGTAGGTTGGGATAAGCCCGCCGCCGAAGAACATGGTAAGCGTAATGAACAGCATGAGCGCCTTGCGCCCCGGCAGATCCGGCCTCGACAGCGGGTACGCCGCCAAGATCGTCATGATCAGATTGATGGCCGTGCCGACCACGGCGTAGAGGATCGAGTTGCGGTAGCCGATCCATAATTTCTCGTTCTGCAAAATATTCGCGTACGCATCCGCCGATACGCCCTTCGGCAGCAGCCAGACCTCCCCGGCGAGCACCTTCGCCGGATCGCTGAACGAGGCGCTGACGACGAACAGCAGCGGGTACAGCACGATGGCGATAATGATGGCCGCGACGGCATACACCGCCGCGTTGAACAGCCGCTCCTCCGACAGGCGGCGGACCGCAGCTGGCTTGGACATGTGGTCGCCCCCCCTTTACCAAAGACTCGTCTCGGACGTCTTGCGCGCAAACCGGTTCACCAGCAGGAGCAGCACTAGATTGATGACGGAATTGAACAGTCCAATCGCGGCCGTATAGCTGTATTCCCCTTTGAGGATGCCCGTCGTATACACGAAGGTCGAGATGACGTCGCTAGATTCGAGATTCAAATTGTTTTGCATGAGCAGCACTTTCTCGAAGCCGATATTCATGAAATGGCCGATATCCAATATGAGCAGAATGACGATGACCGGCACGATCCCGGGCAGGGAGACGTGCCAGATGCGCCGCAGCCGGGAAGCCCCGTCCATCTTGGCCGCCTCGTACAGCTGCGGATTGACGCCGGCGAGCGCCGCGATATAGATAATCGACTGCCAGCCCATGTTCTGCCAGATGTTCGACCCGATGAAGATCGTCTTGAACCAGCCTGCTTCCTCCAGGAAGCGGATCGGCTCGCCCCCGAACGTCTCGATCAGCGTGTTGACCGGACCTCCCTTAGGCGAGAGGAACAGCGTCAACATGCCGACGATGACGACGATCGAGATGAAATGCGGCAGGTAGGTGATATTTTGCAGCCACTTGCCGAACGCCTTGCTCGGAATTTCGTTGATGAGCAAGGCCAGGAATATCGGGATCGGGAAGGCGATCAGCAGCGAGAACAGGTTGATGGAGAGCGTGTTCCACAGCAGCCGCCAGAAGTAGTACGAGTTAAAGAACCGTTCGAAATGCTCGAAGCCCGCCCAGTCGCTTCCGATGATCCCTTTCGCCGGATTGAAATGCTTGAACGCGATCTGCAGCCCGTACAGCGGCCCGTAGTGAAAGATCAAATACCAGGCGATTGGCAGCAGCAGCATTAAGTAGAGATCGTATCGCCTGGCCGCCTGCTTGAGCAGCCGCGGAACGGGTCTTGAACGAGACTGTGCGGCAGCGGTTGTCCGCCCGACCTGCGCCGTCTTCATAGGCTTGCTCCTTCCGCTATGTTATTTCTTCATGGCGTCATAGGCCGTTTGGTAGATCTGCTCCAGCTCGTCGATGTTCAGCTTCGCAAGCGTCGACTCGAATTTGTCCCATTCGTCGAAGCCGATGGCGCCCGCGATGAATTTCGTGCTTTGCTCCTCGTAATACTTGTCGATATCGGTGCGGAGCACGTCGACCCTGCGAGCCGTCTCCTCGTCGAACATCGGAGCCGCGTAGCGGATCTTCGGCATGTACGGGTCCAGCTTCTTCTGCGCTTCCTGCACCTGCGGCGGGTTAATGAAGGACGCGACCTTCTCGCTGATCAGATGCGGCGCGCCGCCGCCGGCATACGGCGTGATTTTCGCTTGATTGCCCGATTTGAGGAAATCCTCTTTGTAGTACGGAATGCCGTCCTTCAGCTCGTAATGCTCGCCTTCCCGCCCGAAGCGGAGCAGCGTCGAGCCTTCGTCGCTGTAGAAATAATCGACCCAGCGCAGCGCGGCTTCCGGCGTCTTGTTGACCGAGGTGATCGCGAACGAGCCGAAGTCCCGCGGCACCGGCGCGCCTTGGCTCTGGATGCGATCCCCGTGCGGACCTTCGAGCGGCGCGATGCCCGTATATTGATCGGCGATCTCAAGGAACGGGTTGTTCGTCTGGTCGAAGAAGAAGCCCGCGTTGCCGGATCCTTGCTTGGCGAGGTAGTCCGCTTCCTTGTGCGAGAACACCTCGGGGTCGAGCAGCTTCTCGCTGTAGAGCTTATTCAGATATTGCAGCAGCTCCTTGTTGCGCTCGCTGCCCATCCAGATGTCTACTTTGCCATCCGTCAGGTTAATGTTGTAGCCGAGCTGATTGTCCAGGCCGAACGACCCGCTCATCATGTTGACGACCGGCAGCCCAAGCCCTGGCCCGCTGCTTGCGCGCGCCGTCATCGGGATTTCGTCCGCCTTGCCGTTCCCGTTCGGATCGCCGTCCCGGAACGCGACGAGCACGTTGTACAGATCCTCGGTCGTCACGGGCTCCTTCAAGTTCAGCTTCTTCAGCCACGCCTGATTGATCCACTTCTTGTCCGTCCGCGCCGCGCCGAGCGTCACGATCGTAGGGAGGGAATAAATATGCCCTTCCGGCGTCGTAATGGCGGAGCGAATCTCCGGATACTGGTCCATCAGCTTCTTGAAATTCGGCGCGTAATCGTCGATCAGCTTCTCCAGCGGAATAAGCTGGCCGGCCGTGCCGTAACGGATCGTCTCAAGCGGCGTAAGTCCGGCGCGGAACAGCACATCCGGGAGCTCGTTGGACGCGAACAGCAAGTTCTTCTTTTCCTGGAAGCCGTCCGTCGGCACCTCGGTGAATTCCGCGTGCACGTTGCTCAGCTTCTCATAATCTTGGAAAACGGGCATATCTTTGAATGGACCGTTCACCGGCGCGATCCGGGCGAACATCTTCTGCACCAGCGGCTGCGCGACGATCGGGAATCCCGTTTTGCTCACGTCCGATGCTGCTTCTTCTTTGGGCTTGTTCGCCCCATTCCCGTTCGCATCCGCATTCGCGTCTGTGTTCGACTCCGAACTGCACCCCGCAAGCACGAGACTCAGCGCAATCGCCGCGCCCAGCGTTGTTTTTCTCCAATGGTTACTCATCTAATGCCGCCTCCCCAAAATCATAGTAATCTAAGTTATATAGTAGGTTTTAAGTGCTATATTTAGCATAACGTATCGGGCGGCACATAGAAATGACATTTCGTTGTCACTCATTTAGCATTTCGTTCGGTAGGAAGAGGCGGGCGCGATATTTCGAAGGCGACATGCCATAGAACGTGCCGAACGCGCGCGAGAATGTATACAAGTCCGTATAGCCGAGCGAATGCGAGATTTCGGTGACGGATAATGTCCGGCTCCGCAGCATTTCGCCCGCGCGCTCCATCCGCAGCTTGATCAAATAATCCCGCGGACTCATGCCGACGCTATCCTTGAACCTGCTGGACAGATGGGAGCGGTTCATCCCGGCGAATTGCGCGACGTCCGCGACCGTAATGCCTTCGGCGTAATGCGTCTCCATGTGCCGCAAGCATGCACGCAGCCAATCCTTGTCCTCCGCCGCATGAGGAAGCGGCCGCGATAACAGCTCGAATAACCGGTACAGCATGCTCTGCAGCTGCAAATCCCCTTCGTTCTGCGAATTGTCCATCCGCTGCATGCAGCCTTGCAGCAGCCCGGACAGCTCAGCCGTGAGCTTGTTGCGCATATACGGTCTGCGTTCCGTCAGCCCGATGCGGCTCACCAATAGCTCCGCCTGCGGTCCCGTGAACGCCAGCCAGCGCAGCCGCAAAGGCTCGTCGGCGTCGTATTGCGAGACCCAGTAGCTGTGCTTCACATCCGGGAAGAGACAGAACATGCTGTCTTTCGTCAAGGTGACCGTCTCTCCCATGGTGGACAGCGTGACCGCGCCGCTTAGGACGAAATGAAAGGAATAGCATTCGATTACCCTCGGCCCCACGCTGTAGTTGGCCTTCGCCACGTTGTGCCCCGTGCGCAGCGGCCAGAGCCCGCCCAGCTTCTCGAACTCGCTCGGCGTGTAGAACAAAATATCCGCGTATTCGTGGCCTAAATCTTTCATAAGTTTTTTCAACTCGCCCCTTCCCCCTCCACTCGGAGGGGAACCAGAGGGTTTGCACCCTCTGGACTCCTCAATTAAGCGTAATTCGATTCGCGGCCGTCCCTGATGTGTCCTTTCGAAGGGAGCCCGCTTGTCCTTCGGACAGGCTCTTGTTCGAGCTTCGTTCGTTACGTTGAGCCTTGTGGTGGTATCCTGCTTCGTTCCGACTCTCTTGGTGCTTTCGTGCTGACCTTCGCTTTCGTCCGCTTGCGCGGACACGCTTTACGTTGAGCTGTTGCATAATCTCCTTAACTCTTAAACAATAAAAAAAGACATGGCAGAATAAAACCTGCCATGTCTCTAGTTTTCTAGTCGACACTCGGAAGCTTGGAAGCTTGCTCGCTGGATTGAATAAGACTCTATTATACGCCCTCTTCACCAGCTCGTCGACAGCCGCACGATGTCCGTCTCGTCTTGCACCTGCCCGATTTCGACCTGCACGCACAGCAGCGCCGTGTCTGCCTGCACGCCATGGCGCGCGCCGCGCGGGAATCGCATGACCTCCCCTGGCCCCAACTCGTGGATTTGGTCCTCCAGGATGAAGCGCCCGCGCCCGGACAGCACCGTCCACACTTCCTCTTTCCTCGCGTGCGAATGGTAGCTGGTGCGGCCGCCGGGATGCAGCTCGACCCGCCGCGTGAGCACGCCTCCCTGCTCTGTCTCCATGTAATCGAGCGTCCGGCATATGCCCCATCGTTTCTCTTCGTACATCGGCATGCGCGCTTCCTCGCCCAGCAGCGATTTGACAAGGTTGGACTCACTCTTCCTCGCGACAAGGATGCCGTCCGGGCTTGCCGCGACAATCGCGTCCGGCACCCCGAGAACATAGATTGGGCGATCAAGCTCGTTGACCAGGTGCGTGTTCGGCGAGTCCTCGCCGACGTGTCCCCGGCCGACCCGCCGCTCCTCCATATGCCGCGTGAACGTCTCCCAGCTCCCGAGATCATGCCAAGGTCCCTCATAGACCAGCGCGATTCTGCGCGCGGACCGCTCGACCACTTCCTCGTCGAAGCTCGCCTCCGGCAAGCCGGCGTACTTGTCCGCCCACTCCGCCGGCGTCGTCGGCTGTCCTTCCCCTCGCATTCTCTCCAGCATATGCCCCAGTCGAAAAGCGAACACGCCGCAATTCCATAGCGCCCCCTGCTTCATCAGCTTGGCGGCGGCTGGCGGGTCGGGCTTCTCCGTGAAACGCTCGATCCCGATCCAGCCCGGCGCATCCGTACCTTCCGCTCCGGAGGGGACGGCGCCTGCCCGACCCCGCCGTCCGGAAGCCGCCTTGCGCCTCGGCACCATATAGCCGTATTGGCTCGAAGGATGGGAAGGCGGGGTGCCGATCAACCCGATGTCGGCGTCCGCCTGACGCAGCGCCTCCGGAAGCTGCCGCAGCACGCGGAAGAAGGAAGACTCCACGAATAGATCGACCGGCAGCACGACAATCGTTTCGTCCGGCGCAGCCTTCATCTCGGCCGCTAGGACCGAGCATGCCAGCGCGATCGCCGTATACGTTCCCCGTTTGAGCGGCTCCTCGATAATCGGAATGTCCGCTCCGGCGTGTCTGCGCGTGATCTCCGTCTGGCTGCAGTGGGTGACGATAACGGCCCGCTCGAGCAAGCCCGCTGCCTCAAGCTGCCGGCAGACGCGCTGCATCATCGATTCCGGCTGGCCGTCCTCGCCCGGAAGCAGCTTCAAGAACAACTTGGACCGGATCTCGTTGGACAGCGGCCACAGCCGCTTGCCCGAACCCCCGGATAATAGCACGATTCGCAACGTTGTTCGATGCCCCCTTTCTGTTCATGCGCGCATCTATCGAGGATGCCGCCTGATGCTGCTGCCCAGCCACGGTTGGCGGTTCTGTTCCGGGTCCCCTGCACGTGGCCCCCCGGCCCTCGCCGCCTTCGGCACGGCTTTCCCTTTCAGCAACACCCCGCCTGTCAGGCGCGCCACTCGCGGTCCGCGACCATCCGCCACGACCCGAGCAAGCACGGATGCCATGGCGCGTCCAGCCGCATTCCAGCCTAGGCCCAGCATGTCCCGGCGCGCCAGGCGTCCCTTCTCGCGGCAGAGCGAGGGATTCGCATAGGCACGGCGCATTTGCATCTTCAGCATGCCAAGGTCAACCTCGGCCCACAGCTGATCTTGCTCCGCAAACAGCCCGCTAAAGGAACGGGAAATAGCGGAACTCTTGCCCATGGAAGCCGCTGGCCGCATAAGCCGGTAAGGGACAAGGAAGGAATTGGACGGCGTCAAGAAGTCCATCTGCCCGCCCCATGCCGTCGCGATCGCCGGAATGCCGCTCGCCATCGCTTCCATGAACGGCATGCCGACGCCTTCGCCCCGGGTGGGGAGCACGAATGCATGTGCCGCGGTATAGAGACCTTTCATCGCGCGGCTGTCCATATGGCGGGTCAAGAGCAGCAGCGGCGCCGGACGATGGGGAATACGCAGCGATGCGCGGTAGCGGCTGATCTGGCTTCGGATCCATGCTCCGTCCTCGCTGGCGCCGTATCCGCTCGTCTTGATGACGAGCAGCACGTTGTCTTGATCCGTGAATTCCTCCCAGTAAGCGCGCAGCAGAGCCTCGGGATTTTTGCGGTGCTGGAAGCCGAATACGGAGAGGAACACGAATTTGCCCTTGCTCCCGAGCAGCCGGGCAGGCGGATTCGACGGGCGATAATCACCCGTATTCACGCCATGCGGCGCCAAATATACGGGGACATGGACGCCGCTGCTCTGCATCGCCGTCACGTTATGACGAGTCGGTACCAGCACGGCGTCATAGCGGTTAATCGCCTGGCGCCAGTTGGCCGGAATCCTCGTTGTTTCCCATACCGTGTTGAGGACGACCTTGTCGTAGCCAAGCCCCCTCGCGCGTTCGGGGTTCATCGTATGCGGCGCGTAATGATAGACCAGCACGCGCTTCTCGCGGGAGGCGGGCGGCCGCGGGATTAGGAGGGAAGAGCTGGCGTGAACCGGAATGCCTTGGCGCCGAAGCGCCCCCGCATAAGCCTTGCTGGCCCCGCCCAGCCCCCCTCTCCGGTGAAGGGGACCGTGCCAATAGACCCGATACCGCGGCGAGCGGGCGGCACCGGCCGCCAAGCCGCGCATTCCTGCCCGCCGCTTGCGATATCTGTTCGCCGCCATCCGCTCAGCCTCTGCGCGCAGCTGCCGTCTTGCCGCGCTTCAATCTGATTCCGCTCCGCGATGGTTGGGAAGGCGCCGGACGAGAAGACGCGCTCCGAACGTATCCTTTACGTTCATGGAAGCTTACGGAGCGGTATCGGGCCGCCAGTGTTTTATAGCGCCGAGCCGTCATCCGGCCTACGCGCGTGTGCAGCGCGCGGTTGAGAGCAGGAAGCAAGCGGACGCTGTTCGGATAACGGGTGTACACGTAGTTGCCGTAGGTCTCGTATTCGCTAAAGCCGAACTGCTTGGTCCGGTCGATGCTGTTGAGGATGGCTCTGTACCAGCTCGTGCCGTGTCTGGCTTCGATGACCCGCTTCATCTCGCGCAGCTTGCTTTTCTCGAACAGCATGTAATGGGTGACCAAGGACCGCGGCGACGAAGCTTCTCTTCCCATCAGCTTCCGGTACGTCCGGAAATATTCCGGCTGGCTCCATCCTCGCGTGTAGAACGTCGTGCGTCCGCCCGAGTGGAATCGGTGGGGCCGAATCAGCACCGTGTCCGCGTCGATGACAAGAAAATGCTCCGACCTTACGAGCTTATCGCCGCTCAGTTTCAGCAGCTGTTGGAACAGCCATCCCGATCGCTCCCAGCGGGCCGAACGGTAATGAATATGCTTCTTCGTAATCGGCAGTACCGTGTTCTCGTCCACGAATCGCCATCCGTGGGCGCGGCAAGCGGCCATGATGGCCTCCTCCCGCGGCGCGACGATGACGACTTCGCCGATCTTATGGCGCGAGTGGCGGCGAACCGCCTCTACGACGTGCGGCAACGTCTTCAGATCTTTGCTGATAGCAGGAATAAGAACGTCGATCCGAATGCCGGATGCACCGGCTCCCTCTGATTGATTCGGCATGCTGTCATCTCCATTGGGCCATGAATTTGTGACTCTTCCTCTCTCTGTCACTAACATATGCTGCTGATGGATACCCGATTGGGCCAACCCCATGAAGGGGCAGACGTTCACTTCCGTGTAAATTCGACAAATGCAGTTCGTTCGCCAACGCAAAAAAGAGACCGACCACAAAAAGTGGTCGGTCCCTTGCGCCGATCGGCGAATTGCCGCTATTCGCTTCTAATGAAAAGCCTCCGTGACGACCTGCTCCTTCCCAAGCTTCGCCTCCGGTTTCCCGGCCAAGCCGAAGAACGCAAGAAGCGCCAGCACGCTCGTGCACACGATGATGACGCCCATCGGCACGGCGGAATACTCACCCGCGACGCCGACGAGCGGCGACGTAATGGACCCGATGACGAACGGGAGCAGGCCCAGCAGCGCGGACGCGCTTCCTGCCCGTTCACTTTGCGAGCCCATCGCCAGCACGAAGGAAGCGGTCGCCGTCATCCCGATGGAGGCGACGAAGAAGAACAGCGGAATGACGAGCGCGAACAGAGGCCCCTGCAGCAAAATCACGAGCAAGGCCGTCAAGCTGGCCGCGCAGGACATGAGCAAGCCGAGAATGACGAAATTCCGTTCCGAGAACACCCGGCTGAACCGCCCGACGACCTGCGAGCCGATAATCAAGCTGATGCCGTTGGAGGCGAACAGCAGCGCGAAGAGCTGCGGCGACGCGCCATAGATGTTCTGATAGACGAACGGCGTCCCGGACACGTACGCGAATACGCCCCCGATCATAATGCCTTGGGCCAGCGCGCAGCCGATGAAATGCCGGTCCCGAATCAGCGACCGAATACCGGTGACCAGCTCGCCGAAATTCCCGGGCACCCGCTTCTCGGCCGGCAGCGTCTCCTTCAAGTTCGTCGTGGCCAGGATGACGAGCGCAATTCCGACGACGCCCAGCACGATGAATACGCCTACCCACGTCGTAAAGGAGATGACGCCGCTGCCGGCCATCGGCGCGATCATCGGGAACAGATTGTTGACCAGCATCAGCATGGAGAAGAACTTCGTCAGTTCCGTCCCGCTGTACAAGTCGCGCACGATCGCTCTGGAGATGACGATGCCCGCCGAAGCCGCGAATCCTTGCACGAAGCGCGCCCCGATGAAGAAGTAAATGTTCGGCGAGATCGCGCAGACGAACGAAGCGACCAGGTAGAGCGCCATCGAAATGATAATCGGCATGCGTCTCCCATGGACGTCGCTCAGCGGTCCCATAATAATCTGTCCCAAGCCCAGCCCGATCAGACAGGCCGTCAAGCTGAGCTGCACGAGCGAAGCCTGCGTGCCGAAATCGGCTGTAATCTCGGGGAAGGACGGTAAGTACATGTCGATCGTAAGCGGGCCTAGCGCCGAAAAAGCGCCAAGCAGCAGGACTAGCCGCAAACGGTCCAACTTGTTTGATTTTGCCACTGTCATGGTTTTCTCCTCGTCTCCATAGTGTCGATCTTCGTAAGGCCTGAATTGGCGATCCTCTCTCTTCTTATCGCCCAGCCTAAATCTTCACCTACTATAGCAGATTAAAGTTAGAAAGGAACTATACAAAACTAACTAAATCAAGGCGAAACGGCAATTGCCGTCTTTTGCGGCGAGGCGCGTTTCGTTCCCGAGAAATACAACTACCCAATCCCACGATTTGTAAAAACTTAAATTTGTATAGGTTAATCTTTAATTTCTCAAGTTCAAATGAATGCGCTTTCTCTTATTATTTTCCTAGCGAGGAGGTGGTCATCGACAGCTCAAAGAGGCTGATCCAACATCATGTACGGCAGCGCGAATCGGCAGACGAATCGAGTGCAGGCATGTCGTTCCAACCCAACTTATTAGGAGGTTATTAATGATGAAGATGAACAAGAAAATGTTGACTGGCATTATGGCGGCTTCCATCGGGTTCAGCGCGTTCGCGGCTTCCGCGAGCGCGGCGACGGACTACTGGCAGAACTGGACCGACGGCGGCGGCACGGTCAACGCGGTCAACGGGTCCGGCGGCAATTACAGCGTCAACTGGTCGAACACCGGCAACTTCGTCGTCGGCAAAGGCTGGACGACCGGCTCCCCGACGCGCACGATCAACTACAATGCCGGCGTCTGGGCGCCTAGCGGCAACGGATATCTGACACTTTACGGGTGGACGCGTAATTCGCTCATCGAATATTACGTCGTCGACAGCTGGGGCACGTACAGACCGACCGGCTCGTTCAAAGGCACGGTGACTAGCGACGGCGGCACGTACGACATCTATACGACGACGCGCTACAACGCGCCATCCATCGACGGCACGCAGACGTTCACCCAGTTCTGGAGCGTCCGTCAGTCGAAGCGGCCGACCGGCAGCAACGCGGCCATTACGTTCGGCAACCACGTGAACGCCTGGAAGAGCAAAGGCATGAACCTGGGCAGCAGCTGGTCCTACCAAGTGCTCGCGACGGAAGGCTACCAAAGCAGCGGCAGCTCTAACGTCACGGTGTGGTAATCAGCCGGTTGCAGGCAAGATAACCAGACCGGACAGCTGGTCGAATGTCCGGCTATGGAATGATAACGAGGTGCTCGTCACCTTGGTAACGAGAGGTCGTCTAAAGGTATAGGCCGTCCGCGGCCTATGCCTTTTCCCATCCCAATCGAGGAGAATTGCTAACCTATGAGATGGCGAATCATTGTGCTGTTGGCCGCGGCGGCGGTGGCCACCAGCGGCTGTTCTTCGAGTAAGGCCGAAGTGATGCAGCCTGCCCCGACGCAGAACAAACAGACGCAAGCGGAACAGACGTCAAGAGAGCTGGCCAAGACGGACAACCTGGTGCTTGTCGAAGGCGGCGCTTTCAAGCATGCCAAGTTCGGCCACTATGGCAAAGACGAGACGATTGCGAGCTTTTATATCGGGAAATACGAGGTTACGCAGCAAGAATGGACGACGGTCATGGGCAGCAACCCCTCCCAGTTCAAAGGCGCGGATCAGCCGGTGGAGATGATAAGCTGGTACGACGTCGTGGAGTATTGCAACAAGCGGAGTCTGCTAGAAGGCTTGCAGCCCTATTACGCGATCGACAAGACGAAGTCAGATCCGAATAACAAGAGCGAGTACGATACGGTGAAGTGGATCGTCACGATCAATACGGGCGCGAACGGCTACCGCCTGCCGACCGAAGCCGAGTGGGAATACGCCGCAGGCGGCGGGCAGCTCAGCAAGAGCTATTCGTACAGCGGTGGCGGCAATCCGGATGAAGTCGCCTGGTATTGGCGCAATGCCGGCGACCAATACTTATCCGGTGATTGGAACTGGCCGATCATCGAGAGCAACCATAGTCGCACCCACGCCGTCGGCGGCAAGAAGCCCAACGAGCTGGGCTTGTACGATATGTCCGGCAATGTGCGGGAATGGTGCTGGGATTGGTATGCGGAGACGGGCTCGGCTAGCGATAGCGGCTCCATGCGCGTGCTGAAGGGCGGCGGCTGGATGGGCGACGTCAAGAGCAGCGAGCTTGCGTATCGCGGCAAATTCGAAGCTAATGGCTATGGTCCGGACCAAGGGTTCCGCGTGAGCCGGGATGCGTAGATGGGAGGCGGCCCGGCGAGCGAATACAACACGCGAGATAATCCACATCCTTGATTGGATGTGGGTTATTTTGCATGCGGTTAACGGTAGGCATATCGACCGCATAATAAGGCATGCTGTTGGTATCCACGACTTTGCCCCGCACCTTGCTATTTAATTGTGCAACGACTGCCGCTTGCTGGATGGAAGACTTCAGCGCCTCGGTGACTGTATCTCGTTTGGAGATATAATCGTTCGACCACAGAATCAATCCGATACCTAAGACCAGAAACAACGATAATAGCCGCTTATTGCGCCTCAAAAATGTCATGCTTCGTCACCTGCCTCCAACCCAGTATCGTCTTTGGCGCTCCATCTCATTACACCCTCATTACCCAAACAATCTCTCTGATAAAGCTCCTTCGTTCCACTTGGGCCAATGAAAGACGCGTTCGCGAAATGTTGCGTTCAGACGTGGATGACATCGTCGACACGGTCGCCATGTGCGGCAAAGCAGCGTCGCTAAGACCATTCCAGGCAGCGTGCATAATACGAGGTGACGAATGTCCGAAGTTACCCGGCTCGCTAACCCCGTTCATCCATACACCTTAAACTCCTAGCTGGCCGCGTTGCCGCCGCTGTAGCTGGAGGTGGTGACCGTAACTCGGATATATAGGTAAGTACTGCTAAGCATATCGGTGGTCAACCCCTGCGTCGAATTCCCCGTTCGTTTCGTCGTGTAGGTCGCATTGTCGTTGCTGCCTTCGATCTCGTATTACAAATACGTATAATTACGGTTGATCACCAGCAGGTCATCCTGTTCCTCGCAAGCGACGATTCGTCGTACATGACGGGGAACAGCTTGATCGTAGACGGTGGGTATACGGCGCAGTAAGAGAGCAGCATGCAGGTAAGGCTTTGCGATAAGCTCGGCTTCCCCTATCCCTTCTCCCTGGACAAAAAGCCCGAAGCGATCGCTATTGGAGACGAATAGTCCAAATTGCACAAACAACCGATTCTATTCAGAATCGGTTGTTTGTGTCGATAATTTTTAACCGTAAGTTTACACCAAAGATTCCAAATTGTCGGCCAGGCGATAGAGAGGCTTTTCTGCATGGCGGTGCAGCCGATACAAGAACGAGGGCCGCTGTTGTTCACTCAGCAGTCTCTTCACCGCACCCAAGTCATGGAGCTCGCTCAGGCGAGCAGATAGCATCCCCGGCGTCACCTGCTGAAGGGCCTGCTTAATATCTTGAAAATGTTCATCGTCAAAATGAAGCGCAAGCAAGACGGGCAGGTTCCAGGCTTTCGCAGACAACCTGCCGTATCCGAGCTCGTGCTCAGCACGTATTCGGGTAACGCGGGATGGCGTCGTTCATGGGGAGACAGATGCTGGAGCAGTCCGCTTTCGGTCATCCGTTTTAGATTTTCGCTTAGTCGCGCAGGGGAAATTTGCAAATGATGCTGCATGGGTGTAAATCGCCCCCTGCATGTCTCCAACGCAAACAAGATCGGTACTGTCCATTGTCCCGACATCTCCTGCGACAGCTGGAGTACGCGAATTTCTGTACTCAGAGCGGGTCAATTCCTCGGATAACACCAGACTGTGCCCGTCGGGGTCAGCGAATGTTGCCAGTTTCACCATGTCCGGTACGGTTTCTATTTCCCCCATGAACACTACGCCTTTTTGTTCCAAAGATTGCTTAGCTGCCTCGATATCATAGACCTCGAATACAGTCGAAGAGGTGGAAGGAATGATTTCTTCCGCCTCCGAAAATCCGATTATGCAACCCTCGGTTGAGGTATTCATCATGGCCATTCCCGAGGCGGAGTCGTGGAACGCGAGATCAAATCCTAACTTTTCTTTATAAAAAAGAATCGATTCGTTCAAGCTTTTGACGCTGTACCATATCGTTACGCCTGGTTTAAACATGAAGCACCTCCATAATTTTTAATATCGTTATTAAACCAACTTTCACCCTGCGCCTGAGTGAGACTTAGCTTCGCTTTCAGCGGTAAGAAGACGGCGTCTGAACCTTCCGCCCGTACTTTCAACGGCGAGCGGCAGCCGAGCGTTTGGCCCGGTTGCCTGCGTTGGTTTTATAGTGCTATCGATCTTCGCTAGTTCTGTTTCTGTCGAATCAACGCTTTACGAAGCTTTCTTCGAAATCCTAGATTCACTGTCGAAACCGCTTTATCCGCCGTTTTCGCGCTTGCTGAGCTGCATTTCTTGCAGACTGTCACTAGCTTTCCGTCCGAGTTTGTCGCAGCATAAAGCAGCTTTATTCTGGTCGACAAGCAAATCGGACAAATCCCCCTACCTCTAGAAGCTGTGTTCCACAAGCCTTTACCGCGTTTCGTTTTAGCCATTTCAGGCTCCTCTCAATAATGAATAATAGAAAATTAAACCATTTTTGTTAATCGTTAATTTAGTTTAATCATACTGGTCAGGCAACTCGATATAAAGGTAAAAAACGGTTATGGATAAACTGTCCTCCGTTAACTTAATGCCGTTTCCCAACAGTTTGCGTTAATTTTATGAAAAACAAATAACCGGATTCACTCCGGTAGCGGAGTGAATCCGGTTATCAAAATCCGAACAAACGGGGTAGATTATTTCCCCCTCGCCACATTCTCCGCCGTGCGGAAAGCCAAAGCCAGAATTGTCAGCACCGGATTCACGCCGCCGTTGGTGACGTGCACCGATCCGTCGCTCACCCACAGATTGTCGTAGCCATGCACGCGACCCGTCGGGTCCGTCACCGACGTCGAGGGATCATCGCCCATGCGCAGCGTCCCGGCCTGGTGCTGCCCGGCGCTAAGACCTGCGCCCGGCGCGGTCCGCCAGACTTCGCGCGCGCCCGCCGCCCACAGCCACTTCTCCGCTTGCTCGGCCAGCAAGGCCGAAGCGCGCAGCGACTCGGGGTGAGCACCGCCGGAGAGCTGCGCGACGGGGAGTCCGAAGCGGTCGCTCGCCGTCTTCGATAGCCGAACTCTGGAGTCGGGGGTCGGAATTTCTTGGATCGGACCCTGAATATGGCTGGTGCGCAAGTACGTCTCGCGCATCGTCGCTTTGCCTGCGCTCCCCCATCTAGGCGCATGCGGGGCAAGCGCGCGGTACCAATGCAGGATCGGCAGCCGCGTGAACTCGTTGGCCAGCAGTCCTCCCCCGATGATGCCGCTGTCTTGACGATGGTCGAAATTGAAGGTCGCGATGCTCACGCCCGGACCAAGGCCGTCTTGCACCGGTTCATCGAACAGTCCGTAAGCGCCCGAGTAGACATGGCCTTGAAGATGCCGGCCGACCTGTCCGTGCCGGTTACCAATCCCGTCCGGCTCCGCGTCGCTCGTCGAGCCCAGCAGCAGCCGCGCGCTCTCGATCGCGCCCGCCGCGACGACCACATGACCTGCCCGCACTTGCCGCCGCCGGATCGAGCCGTTGCCTTGCTGAACAAGCCGCACGCCGGTGGCATGCTTGCCGCCCTCGGTATCGATGTAAGCGACTGCGGTATCGCAGATTAGATCGCAGTTGCCGGTCGCGATCGCCCGCACGAGCATCGTATTGTGCCCGCCGTTCTTGCTGTTCGTCGGACAAGCGAAGCCGACGCATTGACCGCAGCGGCCGCAAGCCGGCCGGCCATCCCGTTCCACGGAGTTGATGAGGAGCGGCACCGGACCCGCATCCCAGCCCAGCTTGTCTGCCGCCCGGGCCAAGCGCTGCGCTTCGAGCGTTCTCGGCAGCGGCGGCATCGGATACGGGCGCGTCCGCTTCCCGCGTCCCGGGTGGGCGTCGCCATCGCCGGAGACGCCCACCTCCCATTCGGCACGCTCGTAATAAGGCTCGAGCTCCTCGTAACGAATCGGCCAGTCCTGAAGCGAGCTTCCCTCCGGAATGCCGTAGCGGCTCGCCATGCGGAAGTCATCCGGATGAAATCGCCACGCCTGCGCCCCGTAGATTCGCGTCCCGCCGCCCACCGTCATCGCGTTGTTATGGTAGTCGCCTTCATGGGGCGAGGTGACCCGCTCCTCCCCGCTCGGGAGAAGAATCGTTCGCGGGCTGCCTTGGAGCGCCGGTCCCGTGTTATGGCCGTACTTGCTGAAACGATGGTTGCGCAGATGATCGCTCCCGATCTCGCCGTACCGAAGCCAGCTTCCACGCTCGACGACGAGCACGCGAAGCCCAGCCTCGGCCAATACGGCGGCCGCGACGGAACCCCCGGCTCCGGCTCCCACGATCACCGCGTCGTATTGGTCTCGAAGCTCATCGAGCGATTTCTGCGGAAGCTCCGTCTCCGGAATAGGCGCCTGCCGCTCATCTGCCGTGCCAGGGCGGAACCCGACCATCGCCCAAGACTTGGCCTCTAGATTCCCGCCTGAATCCGGGCTGCCATAATAACCTTCCATGACCAACGGCAATAGGGCATTGAAGAAGCGCCGCGACGAAACGGGCCAGTCCCCGAAAACATCCTGCTCCGCTTCCTGCAGCAGCCAATCTTGTTCCTGCGCAGCCAACGCCGCAAAGGGATGGCCATAGCGGGCGATGGCCGCGGCTTCCAGAGCGTGAAGTCCCGGCTCGATCACCTCGCGCCAGTCTGCGCTATTCTCTGCCGCATGACGCGCCAAAAAGGACAGGACGCCGCCCTCCGCCCCCGACGGCCAGGCATCTCCTGGAATCATCCGATCGGTAACCGCTTCCAAAATTGGCCGAATTGCATCGAATCGCGGATCTTTCATCCACCTTCCACTCCCTAACATCGAAATCAAAGCAAGCTCGTTCTAAACCTATGTCCATTATACGTTTCGCCGCTTATCGCGCACTGTCGAATTTTGAACCCCTATTAATAAATGACGTCCGTCTCTCAGGCGCGGCGTTGGCGAATTGCATCCGATTCAGTTATCATGATCCCATACGCGATACGCGTACCGAGCCGCAGCAATAGGAATACATTCCAGTTCCTCGCGGTTCGTTAAGTTGAACCGTTCTTCTGCGCAAGCGGGACGAGGAGAAGCCCGCAGACGAGCGAGGAGATCGGAATGACCAGGGCATTCGGCGTAAGCGTGTTGATGGGCGTCAGAAGGGACGCTAGAGACAGTGGAACGAACGCAAACAGCAGAAGATGCCCATTTACGCGAACCCCTCCCCTCTTCAAGAAGAGAAGGGAGATCAACACGCCAATCCCAAAATAAATTGCTCTTTCGCTCCAGAAGAATGCTTGGTACTCTCCAACGCTTTGAAACTTGTCGATAGCCTGCTTTTCAAGGTGGGAAGCCCAGAACAATAGGGCAATAAGTGCGGCAGACCACAGGAGATAGAGGGCACTGGTCAAAACGCTTTTTTGGTTCAATTCGATTCACCACCCAGTCAAAGATTCAGAGTAAAGCTGATCTGCTAGCGTAAAAATAGTAGGAGCGGACTCAATCGAGTTGCTCCTACCATTTGTTCATCTATCAAGATTTATGCGCGATTATTATGAGTCAGGACCCATGATGAGCCAAAAGCTGTCAAGGTTGCTGTAGTTGTGATTCCAACATTTGCAGGTAGCGATGATCCCGCATTAGTTACGGCAACTACATTACTAGGTACACTATAGCTAAAAGAAAGTGTAGTAGGGGAATAACTTGGGGAATAACTTGGGGAGTAACTAACTAAACTACCGTTAAATGTCATACCGCGTTCTTAGTTTGCTCGTTGTAGGAGTTGATCTTTATCCTGAATTTCTATATAAGTGATTAGCTCAGGAGCTGCTATGTTTGCTGCAAATACCGATGAAGTAGGATCCATTCACCTCCATCCAACTATTTTACAGTTGACTGGTAATTATTAGTGTATACAACAATTCGCATCTGTCAACTGTGATTTAAACGAGAGGTAACGTGCATATCTTCGTTCCACTTGAGTTCCTGTTGTCGTTTTAAGTTCGCTAAAGCACGGCGTTTCTCAGCGACATTCGTCTGGGGATGCTGACTATCGGTGCTATACTTTATTTTCAGCTGACAGGAGATGCATGGATGGATATAACCAAAGACCCGCTCATTCAGAAAGCCTATGCCATCCCGCGGCTTAGGCAGCATATCGTCAACAAAGGCACGATGTACCTCTACTGCGACTACGCCGGCTTCGCCGAACGCAACGTGTACGGCACGGCTGTCTGCGCGGTGTACAACCGCACGGTGCGGGTCGCCGCCAAGAAGCTGCCGATCGAGCGGGATCAAGGTTCGATCTACGGCGAAATGATGGCCATCGTCCTTAGCCTGGAGACGCTTGCCGACGCCTTACTGGAGCATCGGCCGAACAACGCCGTCATCTATACCGATTGCAGCCGCATCTCGCGCCTCCTCGCGCAGGACCGCTTCGCACATCCGCAGGACGAGGTAGGCCGCAATGAACTATTGGCCGCGCTTCGCGATCTCCATCGCCGGTATCCCGAGGTGGACGTCCAAATCAAATACATGCGCAGCCATCGGAAGAACAACCATTTGCATCGGATAGCGCACAATGCGGCCAGGAAAGCGGCCGATGCGCCAATAATCTAGGAGTAACGCTAACCCGGGCACGGCCGCATGGCTTCGCTCGGGTTAGCGTTTATTCGCGGTTGCGCCTACATTGACCCGCTCGCCTGCTTCATCAGCTTCCCCTTGTCGTAATAACAACCGACGCAGCATTCTTCGCCAAATCCATTTTCGACCTTAATCCGCAGGTTTTATCCCGCTCGCCCCATACAGCTAGACGACCTTCCTCGACTTCGTCCAACACGAAAGGTACAGTCTCTTGTCGAATTTAATGGGCACGCGGACCGCAATCCGGCATATAGTTATAGTGCCATCGAGTAAGGCGCTTACATGGCGAAGCGCGATTTTACGCGATAATGAGGTGGGAAAAATGCCAAAAGGCGGCGTGGTGTACTTCTCCGCGGAGTTCGGAATCGACGAATCCTTGCTAATCTACTCGGGCGGTCTCGGCATCTTGGCTGGCGACCATGTCAAGGCGGCATCAGACCTGAATATTCCGCTTACGGGCGTCGGCATATTGTATGGCAAAGGGTATTTCCAGCAGCGCATTAACGAGGGCGGCTGGCAGCAGCATCTGTATCCCGATATCGACTTGGAGGCGAGCGTCTACCCCGTTCGGCTCGTGCGAGATGGCGAAGATCGTCCGCTCGTCATCGACGTGACGCTCGCCGGCAGGCAGGTGCATGCCCAAGCGTATGCCGTCCAGGTGGGCGCGGTGACGCTGTATCTGCTCAATACCGACGTGGAATCGAATCGGGAAGAGGACCGGCGCTTGACCGACACGCTCTATCCGAGCGATCCGGACGTCCGCATCCGTCAAGAGATGCTCCTTGGCGTCGGCGGCGCGAAGCTGCTTGCCGCGCTGGACATCCGTCCGAACGTCTGGCATATGAACGAGGGGCACTCCGCCTTCCTGGCGCTCGAGCGCATCCGGATGCTGTCCGCCGAAGGCATTCCGTTCGAGACGGCGCTCGAAGCGGTCAAGGCGAGCACGGTCTTCACGACGCATACGCCGGTGCCGGCGGGGCATGACGTCTTCGCCATCGACCTAATGGACCGCTATTTCGGCGACTATTACTGGCAGCTCGGGACGGACAAGGAACGCGTGCTGTCGCTCGGGCAGTTGGGCGGCGCGTTCAACATGACGCGGCTGGCCGTCAGCACGTCATCCAAGGTGAACGGCGTGAGCAAGCTGCACGGCGAGGTGACGCGCGATCTGTTCCACGGGTGGACGCCGCACATTCCAAGACATGACATTCCAGTGGATTCGGTCACCAACGGCATTCATATCGGGACATGGCTCGCGCCCGGCATGAAGGAATTGTTCGACCGGCACCTCCCGTCCGATTGGGCCGTACGCGCGGCCGACCGGGACATCTGGACCCCTGTGCGGGATATTCCGGCCAAAGAACTGTGGGAGGCGCATCAGCAGGCGAAATCCGAGATGATCCAAGCGCTCGGCCTGCCAATTGAACAGTCCGGAGATGGACCGCTCGTCATCGGCTTCGCCCGGAGGTTCGCGACGTATAAGCGGGCGCTGCTCATCTTCCGCGACCTGGAGCGGCTCGCGCGTATCTTGGGCGATCCGCAACGCCCGGTCTGCCTCGTGTTCGCCGGCAAGGCGCATCCCGCGGATGGACCGGGTCAGGAGCTGATCCGCAGACTCGTCGAGCTATCCCGGGAAGAGCGGTTCAAGGGCCGCGTTCACATCGTGGAGAACTATGCGATGGATAAGGCGAAGAAGCTCGTGCAAGGCGTCGACGTCTGGCTCAACACGCCGGTGAAGCCGATGGAAGCGAGCGGCACGAGCGGGCAGAAGGCGGCGGTGAACGGCGTGCTCAACTGCAGCGTGCTGGACGGCTGGTGGGTGGAAGGCTACAACGGGCGGAACGGCTGGGCTATCGAAGGCGCGACGGATGGCGATCCCGAGCATCAGGCTTGGCAGGACAGCGAAGCGCTCTATCGGCTGCTGGAGGACGAGATCGTGCCGCTGTTCTACCAAAGAGGGGAGCGCGGCGTCCCGACGGACTGGGTCGGCATGATGAAGGAGTCGATCGGCTCGCTCGCCCCCGTCTATAATACCCACCGCATGGTGAGCGATTATTGGCGCAAGGTGTATGTCCCTGCGAGCGCGCGGGGCGAGCGGTTCGCCGCGGACCACTTCGAGGTCGCCTCCCGGGTCGCTGCCTACAAGCAATTCGTACGCGACAACTGGTCCGCCGTCCGCGTCCGCAAGGTGGAGATTCTGGCCGACCACAGCAGCCGGATCGGGCTGGCCAAGACGGCCTTCCGCGCCGAGATCGGGCTCGGCGCCATCTGGCACAAGGACGTCCGCGTGGAGGCGGTCGGCTCCGACGGTAAGCAAGGCATCTGGAAGGCGAAGCTCGAGCAGGTCCAGCAGCAGGCCAAGGGGCTGTACGTCTACGAGGGCGTCTCGCCCGACATCCCGATCCACATCTGGCGGACGAACGTCAACGTCCGGGTCACGCCGATCAGCCCCGATTTCGCGAGCGACTTCGAGATGGAGCTGGCCGCTTGGGGATAACGAGTGAATTACTCCCCATGCAAGATCGCTTTGCAATATGCAGGAAAGGCTCCTGGCGTCGAGGTCGCGCCGGGAGCCTTTCCTTACGCGGCATTCGCAGCCGCCGTTCATCCGGTCTGCAATTTGCCCTATCAGATGGCGGCCGCCTCCGCCTTTGAGGGCGCCTTCGCCTCGTCCTTCCCGCCGCGCCACAAATACCACGTCAGCCCGGCATAGAACAGGATGCCACGCTCAGACAAGACGCTAATACTCCGACGGCATCTTCTTAAATGCCTTCAACCGGTCATACTCGTCCATCGTAATCTTCAAGATCGTGCCATGCTTAAAGCCATACGGGAACGTGAAGGATTGGTCCGAACGTACGAACTGCCCATCCGCCAGTTTCTCCGCGATGAACGGCACATACCCTTGCTTCTCCGCGGAGACGCCAAAGTGGTCCGCGAACAAACACCACCGGCCATCTTCTAGTTGAACGGCCGTCGGCGCCTCGTAATGTCCGCCTTCCAGCGCCGCCATGCTGTCATCGAACGCAGGAATCTTCTCGAACGGCCCGGTTATGTGCTCGGATACCATCAGTATGATGCCGGTCGGGTTCTTCTCGCTCTTCAGGAACAAATAATACTTCCCGTCTTCCTCGTAGATGGCCGAATCGATAATGCCGCTGTCGTCCTTCTGTATAAGCAGCTGCGGTTCCGAGAAATGTACAAAATCCTTGGTACGGGAATAGTAGATGCCTTTCTCGCCAAAGTTATTGCTGCGATGCGAAGATGACCAATGCACGACGTAATCGTCGCTTAGCTTGTCGTAGATGATATCCGGCGCCCATAGGCAGCCGAAGTCCTCATTCCCCAGCTGGACCATCCGCTGCTCCGACCAGTGAATCAGATCGTCCGACTCCCACAGCGCGAGACATTTGCTGCCGTTCCGGGAGATCTCCTCCCACGAATGCCGATACTGGTTCAACATCCCATACGACAAGCTCAAGTCCGTCGCGAGAATGACAAACTTGCCTTCAGTCGTCCGCGTGATTGTAAAATCCCGGACGCCCTTATCGCCGTAGTAGCTCCACAGCACGGGACTGCCTTCATTCACCGCTTCCCACTGAAAGCCGTCCTTGCTAATGCCGAAGTACACTTGTTCGCCGTCCGGCGTTCGCTTCTCCTTAAAATGGACGAATAAATAGGCTTGCATGATCGTTCATCCCACCCTTGATCAAGTTGGATCGATATTGTAGTTATTTCAGCTTCCCGTTCGCCCGCCGTCCCCGAACGCCGCCAGCAGGCGGCTGCATTCGGCGGCAGTAATCGGGATAACGCCGCCATGGCGCTTCTTGGTTGTCCCCAGGTCGAACGTCTCATCCGGCAGCACGCGGAATTCGCCGCTATCCAGATCGGTGGTCAGCAGGGGCAGATACCCTTTGCCTTCCGCGAAACGATCCACGATCATACACCATTCCTCGCGGTTGTTCATTTTGTAGATTTGCGGGCCCTCCACGCCCAGTAAAGCCTCGAGCCCCGGAGCGTGCAGCGGGACGAACGCGTCGCTCGCCAGCGAGGCGCCTTTCTCGGCACGGATATTCTTGGTCGTCTCGTCCTTGGAGTACCGGTAGTAGGCGCCATTGTGCGCGATGATCGTCGTGTCGATAATATGGTTGTCGCGTTCGATATACTTCTCAGGCTCGGTGAGGCTGCGAAAATCGCGGGTACGGGCGCTGTAGATGCGCTGCTTCCGCTCTTCCTCATGCGGCCCCTGCGTGGCAGAAGCCCAGAACACGAGGAACTCCTCGGCCGCTTCATCGTAGATCGCCTCCGGCGCCCAGACGCATCCGGCATCCGGCACGCCGACCGTGACCCCCCACGGCGAGGACCATTCGACCAGGTCGGCGGATTCCCAAATAATGATGTCGCGGCTCCCTTCATTCACCGCGGCAGACCAGCCTTTGCCGCTCGCGATGCGAAGATCCGTAGCGATCAGATAGAACTTATCCGCCTTGGGCGAGCGCACGAGGAATGGGTCCCGAACACCCTGCTCCCCAAGCTCGGATCTTAGCACCGGCAAGCCTTCGTTCAGGTCCTTCCAATGCAGGCCGTCCTCGCTGTAGGCGAAATACACCTGCTCGCCGTCAGGCTGTTCCCCAATAAAATGCGCCAATAAATAACCTGCATAAACGCTGTTCGGCACGGTCACAAGATCCCCCCCTCAACTCGATCATAGCTTCGTTAGGCTCGCAAATACGCGTTGCTTGGTCATGCATGCAGAGTTAGATGAGAATGTCGGCATGTTGAATTCATTATATTATTAATCCAATGATAAAAACATTAATTCAATTTTCATATTAAAAGATATAAGGCCGGAATGCAATTGTTAACTTGCCTGCCGAACATGCAAAGGGCTGCCCCTCTCGGAGCAGCCCTCATCGCGTTTATTCAGTCAGCCTGCGCTTCGTGCCTTTGGCCTTGCTGCCATACCGGCCATCTTCGGTCCCTGCTGGAATCCTCTAGCCCGTGGAGGCGCTGCATACGGGAAACCTTCATATTATAATTGGATCATCTCTCCCGCGCCAACCTTCACCGGTTCGTCATCCGCGCTGAACCAGACGTCGATGGCGGAAGGATTGTGCGCGAGCCGCCGGTCGGCGGAGAAGCGAAGCGCTCCGAGCGCTCGCCGATACGCGAGGATCTCGCTCATGGTGGCGTGCCAGACGGATTCTTGACCCTGCAGCAGCTCGCCGACCCGATCCATCAGGTCCCAATTGCCGTCGCTCTCGAATTCGAAGCTGTGCCCCCACACCAGCAATAGCTCCATCTTGTTGCGGTAAGGCAGCGATTGCAGGAAACGCTCGGCCGCCTCGATCATTCCCTTATGGTGGCAGGTCGGATGCCAGCGCAGCGGATCGGCGGGCAGCTCGAAGCCGCCGTGGCTTCGTATGGTGCGGGCATATTCGATGCCGAGCGCCGGCAGCAGCGCCGCGACCCGATCGTCATAGGTGCCGAACGGATAGCTCATGCCGCGCACGGGATAGCCCGCAAGCCCTTCGAGCGCTTCGCGGTCCGTCATGATTTCGTGGACGATCTGATCGTCCGGAGACTGCTCCAGGAAAGGATGACCGACCGTATGGGCCGATACCTCATGCCCCTTGTACAACTCGGCGACCTCATCGGGACGGACGTGTCCGTCGCGCCCGAGGACGCCGGAATTCAGATGGAACGTCCCCTTCAATCCGTATTGGTTCATCGACGCCACCAGCCTGCGATCGTGATCGCGCCCATCGTCGAAGCTGAACGCGGCCGCCTTGCGCAGCCCGCCCGGGAACCGGTCGAACTTGATTGTCACTGCCCCCATCAGACCCTTCACCTCTTCCTTTCATCGCGATTCATCGGATCGAAGATGCACGAACGGCTTCGAGCCTCTTGATTCCGCACAACGCCTCCGCGCAAGGCGAGACGGCTGGCGCCGTCCTTTGCGGCGAGGCGCGTTTCGTCCCAAAAAATTACAAAATGACTTGTAGGCGTGAACCATATAAATGCAGTATTTAAAAAGAAGCTCCGTCGTTCAAACGGAGCTTCCAATCGAGCCGAATTCCCTCTTCGCGAGCGGCGCCCGCGCTTACGGCGCTTGCAGGAACAGCTCTCCGAAGGCGGATGTATTCGTCCAGTTGTCGGCCGTTCCCGCCCACACCGTCTGGCTGTGCCGGCCGTTGCCGTCGTCCTCGTCGTTGTTCGCCACGTCGAAGCCGATCGTCATCCCGGCCGACGGCGTAATGCCGAGCGAGCTCCATGGAATCGCCATCTCCACGCTGTAGCCGGCCGTCGTCGCGGTCCAGGCATGCAGCACGCCGCTCGTCAAGCTTCTGGCCTCGAACAGCGAGCTATCGTTCCAGCCCTTGATAAATTGCCGGTCGAAGCCGTCATAGACCGTGCCCTTGTTGTGATCGCCGTCGATGTAGATCTCGATAGAATCGTCGGCATACGGCTCCGCCGAATTGTTGGATAGGTTGCCGTCGACGACGCTCGCCGCGACGTAGAGGTAATCGTCGTCCCACAACACGCCGAAATTCGTCGTATTGTTCGCGGTTCCGCTCACGGCCTTGCCCGCTTGCTTCGTCAACGACCACGCTTGTTCGTTCAACGATCCGTCGATCGCGACCGCGGCATTCGTCTTGCCCGCATGGATCAGCGTATACGAAGCATCCATGGTGACGCTGACCGCGTTGCTGGCCGCGGACACGTTATGTTCCGCGTCGATCGCTTTGACGGTGAACGCGTAACTCGCATTCGGCGTCAAGCCCGTGACCGTATAGGTCGTCGAGGCGACCGTCGCCACCAGATTCGCGCCGTTGTAAATCTCGTATCCGGTCACGCCCACATCGTCCGTGGACGCGGTCCAAGACAGCTCCGCCGTCCGGTCGGTGTGCGATGGCGATACGAGATTTTGCGGCGCCGTCGGCGCCTGCGTATCCCCGACCGTGCCTGTGGAGAGCACCAGGGTGCCGAATGCGGACGTATTCGTCCAGTTGTCGTTCGTGCCCGCCCACATCTGTTGGCTTTGCCGTCCGCTGCCGTTGTCCGTGTCATTGCCAGCCACGTCGAAGCCGATCGTCATGCCGGAAGTCGGCGTGATGCCAAGCGAACTCCAAGGGATTGCCAACTCCACGCTATAACCGCCCGGACGCGCGGCCCATCCATGCAGCACGCCATTCGTCCGCCCTCCCTGTTCCCAGAGCGTGCTATCGTTCCAGCCCTTGACGTATTGCCGGTCCTTGCTGTCATAGGTCGCGGCTTTGTTGTTATTGCCGTCGATATAGATCTCGATGGAATCATCGTAATAGGGCAGCGTGGCGGTATTATACAGATTGCCGTCGATGACGTCGACCCCGACATACAGGTAATTGTCGTCCCAGAGCGCGCCGAATTGCGTCGTGTTGTTCGGAGACCCGATGATCGCCTGGTTTGCTTGTTTGGCCATGGACCATAGATTCTCGTTCAACGCGCCGTCGACCGTAACGGCAGACAGCGTCTTCTTCGCTTGAAGCAGGTACGGCTCCGTCGTGACGGCGAGCGGGGCGCTCGCTCCGGACAGGTTGCCGGCGGCATCCTTGGCCTTGACCGTAAAGGTGTACGCCGAATTAGCCGCAAGCCCGGTCGCCGTATACGACGTCGACGTCGCGGTTCCGGCGAGCGCGGAACCGTTGTACACCTCGTATTGCGTGACGCCGACGTTATCCGTTGACGCCTGCCAGGACAAATCGACCGTCGTCTCTCCCTTGGATACGAGCTTCACGTCCCCCGGCGCGGTCGGCGGCGCGAAGTCGCGGTCATGGATGACCTTGACATCGTCGAATTCGACACCCGTTTTGAAGGCGTAGAGGCCGATTTTGCCCGAAGTATGACTGGTATCCGCGACCGATAATTCCTTGAACCCGTTCACGTAGAAGTCCAGCGCGCTGTTATTCAAGACGGCCGTGAAGTTATACACGACGTTCGTGGCCATCGGATAGTTCTTCTGCGCGATAATCGTGACGGTCCCGTTCACCGACTTGCCGATCTGCAGCTTGCCGGCTTTGATGCGGAAATAATAGAAGTTGTTCGGATCCTGATAACGAGCCGTAATGCCGGCGGCTAAATCGATATCGTTCTGCGTCAGCTTGATGTTCGTCTCCACGCTATAATTCGCATACGCGCTGGCATCCGCCGTGCTGAACGCATTGACGGTCGTCCAAGCCGATTGCTTGTAAACTTTGGAGCCGCCCGACGTGACGACGGCCCATGTTCCGTTCGCAATGGTCCAGCCGTCGGCCGCGCCGTCTTGGAAGTCGTCGCTGAAGGCGAGCGTGCCCGGGCCCGCCGCGGTTGTCGCAGCAAGCGTGTTGCTTGGCGCCGACAAGGCTCCGGCACTGTCGAAGGAACGAACCGTGAGCGTATACGTTCGGTCCGGCAGCAATCCGTTCAACGTATGCGTCGTGCCGGTCGTGGCGCCGACCAGCGTCGTGCCGCTGTAGACGTTATACCCGGCCACGCCGGACAGATTGGACGGCGGATTCCAGCTCAGCGCGATGCTGGTCGCGGTCGCCGCCGTCGCCGCAATATTCGTCGGCGCGGCCGGCGGCGGCGCCGTCGTCACGCTAAGCGCAGCGCTTGCGGCCGAGAGATTGCCCGCTCCGTCCTTCGCCTTCACGGTGAAGGAATAGGCGGTGCTCGGCGTCAATCCGTTCACGACGAAGGATGTACTCGACGGCGATGTGGTGGAACCCGCGAACACGCCTCCGTTATAGATGTTATAGCCCGCGACGCCCGTATTGTCGGTGGAAGCGGTCCACGACAAGCTCGCGGTCGTGGCCGTCTGCGAAGGAGAAGTCACGTTCGTCGGCGCCGTCGGCGCTACGGTATCGCTTCCTTCGCTCGCTAAGGTATCGCCATAATACACGCCGGTGCCGTTCGTGCCGATGTAGACGCGCCCCCACTTCTGCCTGTCGCCTTCCATCGTGTTGGCTTCATCCCCGATCGCCGGATCGAGCACGTCGATCTTCACCCACGTGGCGCCGAAATCATCGGAGCGGAAAATCCCTACCTCATTGTCCACCTTGCCATAGACGAAGACCGTCGGGTACGGCGACCCGAGCCTGTTCTTGCCGAACGCGAACAATTTGGCTTGCTGCACGCCGGGCACCGGCGTCCAGGTGTCGCCCGAATTGCTCGAGCGGACGAGACCGCCCGAATCCAAGCCGACCCACACTTCCCCCGCCATGCCAGGGGCTGCCTTGACGCTGAAGAAGGCCAGATTCGCGGTCGATGACGGCATCGTGGACGCCTGCGACCAATTCGCCCCACCGTCGGTGCTGCGCAGGAATTTCCCCGTCGCGCGCTCCAACAGATAGAACGTATCCTTGTTCACCCTGTCGGAGGCAAGCGGCTGGTACCAGACCCAGAAATCATGGATCAAGCCGGATGGCGCGCCCGTGCTCGGCGTCCACGTCTGTCCCCGATTGGTGGAATAGAGCGGGCTTCCGTATTGCGGCACCCAGACCATCGTCTCGCTGGCGGCCGATACGGCGATGCGGCCGGCGATGCCAGGCGGGTTCGGGAACGCCGTCCACGTCGCGCCGTTATCGGTGCTGTAGCCGCCGCCGCCCGAGTTCTGGTAGCGGGTGGAGCCTACCCGGGCGACGAAATTCGGATTGCTCTCCTGGAAGTCGATGGAGACCGTATCGCCCAACGTCGGACCGCCGAACTTGGCGCTCGGGAATGCCGAGAGCGACGTATGGCGCATGCCGTCGACATCGGCATGCCCGCTCAGCAGCGGAGCGCCGATCGGCGTGCTGCGAAGCGCGAAGTTAACCACTTCCTCATGGCCTTCTTCGTACGAATACCAGTGGGACGGACTGGCCGTAATATCGTCCGTGCGCCAGATGCCGAAGAAGTCGGTCAGCCAGACCCGGTTCGGGTACACCGGATCGATCGTCAAGCTCGCCGTGTTGGCCGCGAACCAATTCGACGTCCACCAAGGGACGTCCGGATGCTTCGCGAACGTGACCTGCGTCCAATTCCCGCCGCCATCCGTGGAGCGGTAGATCGGCGCCGGGAAGTTCGTCCCCGTCGCGATGGCCGTCATGATGACGTTCGGATTCGCAGGGTCCACCGTCATGCCGTTATATTTGCCTGCTGTCGGCGGCGTAATGTTAGTCCATGCGCCGCCGGCGAACTTGGCGACGCCCGTCTCGTGACTGACGTACAGCGTGCCGTTCGAGGCCACGGCCGCCCGGTTCGGTTTGAGCGGACTGCCGCTCAGCAGCGCCCATGACGAGCCCCCGTCTGTGCTTCGGTACACGCCGCTATCCTCGACGCCGACATAGATCGTTTGGGTGGGATTGCCGGGCGTCCCCGCATTCTTGTCGAACACGACGAAATTCAGTCCGAACGGCGAGGTGCCGACGGCCGGGAACCCGCTGACCTGCTGCCATGAGCCGGCGCTCGCGCCGGACGTGCTTCTCCACAGCCCGTCGGTTCGGGTTCCCATATAGATAATCTGTCCGTTGTTCGGGTCTACCGCGAGCCGCTCGCCCGCATCGCGCCCGGTCCCGTTGCCGTAATTCTGGGGAACGAATCCGGTCGGCGTCCAACTGGCGCCCCGATTCGTCGATTTCAAGATATCCGACTGCGATCCCGGCCAATTGAACTTACCCGCCGCGACGTACACGACATCCGGATTCGACGGGTCGATGGCCACGCTGTCGATGCCGTACAAGTTGTACTTCTCTCGCGGCAGCGCGCCTAGAAGTTGAATCCACTTCTTGTTCGCTTCATCCCAGCGATAAGCCCCGCCGACGTCGGTGCGAACGTAGACGAGATTGGGCTCCGTCGGGTGAATGGCGATGCCGGTGACGAAGCCGCCGCCGCCAATGCGCACGTTCTGCCAATTGTACCCCTCCTGCGAAGCGGCATGGACGGCAGGCGCCACCCATCCGTACGTCGCGATCAGCAACAAACATGCGAGGAAACCGCTCAGCTGCCGTCTCCAAGTAAAGCCTTGAAAATCCATCTTGAATCCCTCCTATACTCGGTAGATGCTCGCGCGCTCTCAGAGCTGTCCGGATATTGCGGGTTCTCCCCTTTCGCCGCTTCGCAGGGGCAGCCGATCACCCCCTCTATGTGCTGCTCTTCTCCCTGAACTCCAGCGGCGTCATGCCGAAATAGCTTTTGAACACTTTGCTGAAATAATGGGTCGTTAAATAACCGGTCTGCGTGGCGATCTCGTAGATCTTGTCGCTGCCGTCCTGCAGCAGCCTCGCGGCCAGCGCCATTCGCTGCTTCAACACGTAATCGCCCACGTTCATGCCGGTCTCCGTCTTGTACGCCTTGGAGAGATAAGCCGGATGCAGCTTGACATGATCGGCGATCGCCTGCAGCGTCAAATCGTTCGCGATATTTGCCTCGATGAAGTGATGGATGCGTTTGACGATCAGCTTCCGGGAGTCCTTCGTATTGCGCTGGGCGTCCTCCGACAGCCTTGCGAACGCGAGATAGACCGCGTCCCGAAGCTGCTTGTAGGAGGAAATCGGTTGAACGCCCTCCATCCATCCGTGATGTCCGCCGCCCATAATCTCGCCGAGCTGCCTTCCGTTCTTATGGGCGACATAATGGAACGAGCTCATGACGGAGAACAGCACTTCCTGCGCATATTCCGGGGACTCCGCCCACTTCTGGGCAAGCTCCGCGAACATATCGTCCAGCTTGCGGGCCGCCTTCTCCCAACTGCCGGTCTCCAGCAAATGAATGAGCAGCGGCGGCTGATAGGGGACCCGCAGGCCGCGCGCTATGGATGGCTCGGACTCCTCCCGGGCCGTCACGAAGAAATCGGATTCGTCTCCGATCTGCCGCCGGATGGCGGACAGGCAGATTTGGTGCATGCGGGAGAGCCGCTCGGGGAACGCCTCGAATCGATCGGACACCGCGATGGACACGCTGCGTTTCAAGTACGCGCCCGCGCTTCGATGCATGCTCGCCGCCAGCTTTTCGACCTGCCGCCATTCCGCCGCCTGGTCCCCCTCATCCGCCTTCTTCGCCTTCAGCAGGAAGACCAAATTATCGTAGGTATCTTTGCAATGCCACAGATGATACCGGTCGCCGAATATTTCCCCGGCAATGTTGGCCACGGCGAATTCCATCAACGACAGATCGTAATCGTCGAAGTCGTCGAATCCGTCCTCCAAGCGCATCAAGAACATCCCGGTCCGATCGCCGATGCGAAACGGGAGATCGAGCATGCCCATTCGGCGTGCGATTACCGCCTGCGGATACCGTCGGTCCTGCAGCAGATGGTTCAGCAACTCCCCGCTCAACAGCGACATATGTTCGCGAAGCGTATGCACGGCCCGCTGATAGGAAGCGACCTCCTCCCATTCCGCGTGAAGCTCGGCAACGACGCTGGTCAGCGTCCGGATCAGCTCCTCCGTCTCCACGGGCTTAAGCAAATAATGAGAGGATTGCAGCTCGATGGCTTGCTTGGCATAGTCGAAATCCGCGTGACCGGAGATGAAGATGCATTTGGTCTTGCCGGAACTCTCCCGAATGCGCTGCAGCAGCTCCAGACCGCTCATGCCGGGCATGCGAATGTCCGTAATGACGATATCGACGGTGCACGACTTGACGATGTCCAGCGCTTCCATGCCCGAATAGGCTTTGTATACTTCGCCGATGCCCAGCTCTTCGAACGGAATCGTGGAGACCATGCTCTCCACCTGATCCGGATAATCGTCGACGATCAGCACATGAAACATGACGTTTTTCCTCCCTCGCAGGTTAAGAAGGGGCTCCGCCCCTTTAACCCCACTTTTGTTGCTACCTCCCCCTTCCCCCTCCGCTGCAATGCTGTCAGGTTAAGGAAGTGAGTGGGGTAATAAGTAGTAAAACAGTAAAGTAG